>NZ_JAGPUP010000547.1:0-87257 GCF_018069605.1 Microvirga sp. HBU67558
CCCGGTGATCCCGATGACGTGAGGCGCCGAGCCCTTCCGTGGCGGGAGGCCGGCACAAGGCCGGCCATGACGTGGGGAGGTCCGCCGGACGGAAGCGGGATCACCGGCACGAGGCCGGTGATGACGTGCAGGTGTCTCAGCTATGGATCGGAGAGGTGTGGGTATGAAAGGCCTTCAGGCGCCGGAACAGAGGCGTGTCGTAGTTGGACGGCGTTTCGATCTCGCCGGTGATCCAGCCGAGGAGATCGCGGTCGCTCACCTCGATCAGACGCTCGAACTCGTCGAGATCCTCCTCCGAGAGGTCGCCGATCTCGGCATCCGCGAACCGGCCCATGATCAGGTCCATCTCGCGCATGCCGCGATGCCAGGAGCGGTAGAGGATCTGCCTGCGCCGGGTGTCGAGGCCGGCGCTGCTGCGTGTCGTTCCGCTCATGGCATTGCTCCGGTCGGTCAAAGAGGGCGCCGCGTCCGGGCGGCCCGCCGGGACCGCACCCGGCGATGCGCCGCATAAAGGATCGAGCCCCGGAATTGATCCCAAAAGTGCATTCCACTTTCGGCCCCGATGCTCTAGCCGCTATATAACCATCTCCCTGCCCGTTGCCATCCCGTCGAATGTCATTGCGTCCGTCCATTCTCGATCCGCTCTTCGCCCCGGCCAACACCCTGCCGGGCGTCGGTCCCAAGATCGCCCCCCTGCTCGACCGCCTCCTCGGCGAACCGGGCAAGCCCACGCGCGTCATGGACCTCCTGTTCCATGTGCCGACCAGCGGCATCTCGCGGGAGATGAAGGGATCGGTTGCCGACGCGCCCGTGGGCGAGCCGGTGACCCTGTCGGTCACCGTCGTGGCTCACCGCCCGCCGCCGCCCGGCCGCCGGGCGCCGTACCGGATCCTGGTCGAGGACGAGACCGGAGACGTGACACTGATCTTCTTCAACGGCCAGAAGGCCCGCCTCGAGAAGATCCTGCCGGTGGGCGAGCGCCGTTACGTGTCGGGCAAGATCGAGCTCTGGGACGGGCGGCGCCAGATGGTCCACCCGGATCGGATCCTCGACGAGAAGAGCATCGAGAGCCTGCCGGCCGTCGAGGCCGTGTACGGGCTGACCGAGGGGCTCTCCTCGCGCATGGTCGGCAAGTTCATCGGCTCGGCGCTCGACAAGGTGCCCGGGCTGCCGGAATGGCAGGATGCGGCCTGGCTCGACCGCAACGCCCTACCGGAGTTCCGGCAGGCTCTACATGTTCTCCATAGGCCGGACAGCGCATCGCAACTGTCCGAGGAGGCGCTCGCCAAGTCGGCCCCGCGCCGGCGCCTCGCCTATGACGAACTGCTCGCCTCCCAGCTCGCGCTCGCTCTGGTGCGAAGCCGCATGCGGCGCCTTCCGGGCCGGGTGAACGCGGGCGACGGCCATCTCGTCGAACGGCTGAAGGCCGCCCTGCCCTTCGGCCTCACGGGCTCCCAGGCCCAGGCTATCGAGGACATCCGGAACGATCTCGTGTCCGACAAGAAGATGCTGCGCCTGCTCCAGGGCGACGTGGGGTCGGGCAAGACCGTTGTCGGCCTCCTCACCATGGCGAGCGCCATCGAGGCCGGCCGCCAAGCCGCCATGATGGCCCCGACCGAGATCCTCGCCCGCCAGCATTACGAGCGTCTGGCCCCCATGGCCGAGCAGGCGGGGCTCACCATCGCGCTGCTCACGGGGCGGGAGAAGGGCGTCGCCCGCCGGACCATCCTGGCCGGTCTCGCGGACGGCAGCATCCAGATCGCGGTCGGCACCCATGCCCTGTTTCAGGAGGGGGTGGCGTTCCAGGACCTCGGCGTCGCGGTCGTGGACGAGCAGCACCGATTCGGCGTGCACCAGCGCCTGGCGCTCGGCTCCAAGGGCGAGGCCGTCGACATCCTGGTCATGACCGCCACACCGATCCCCCGCACCCTGGCGCTCACCTATTTCGGCGACATGGACGTGTCGGTGCTCAGCGAAAAGCCGGCTGGCCGCAAGCCGATCGCCACGAAGCTCATCGCCATCGACCGGCTCGACGAGGTCGTGGGCGGGATCGGGCGCGCCATCGCCAACGGCGATCAGGTCTATTGGGTCTGCCCGCTCGTGGGCGAGTCCGAGTCCATCGACCTCGCGGCCGCCGAGGAGCGGTTCGAGATGCTCCAGGGCTTCTTCGGCGACCGGGTCGGCCTCGTGCACGGCAAGATGGCCGGCCGGGACAAGGACGCCGCCATGGAGCGCTTCTCCGGCGGCGAGACCAAGATCCTCGTGTCCACCACGGTGATCGAGGTCGGCGTCGACGTGCCCAACGCCACGATCATGGTGATCGAGCACGCCGAGCGCTTCGGCCTCGCCCAGCTTCATCAGCTGCGGGGCCGCATCGGCCGCGGTTCGAAATCCTCCACCTGCCTCCTGGTCTACAAAGGGCCCCTCGGCCAGGTGGCCCAGGCGAGGCTCGAGATGATGCGGCAGACCGAGGACGGATTCCGAATCGCCGAGGAGGACCTGCGCCTGCGCGGCGAGGGCGAGGTCCTGGGCACCCGCCAGTCCGGCACGCCCGGCTTCAAACTCGCCCGCCTGGAGACGGACGGCGACCTTCTCGCCGCCGCCCGGGACGACGCCCGTCTGATCGTCGACCGGGACCCCGACCTGGTCAGCGAGCGCGGCCAGGCCCTGCGGGTCCTGCTCTACCTGTTCGAGCGGGATTCCGCGATCCGGCTGTTGAGGGCCGGCTAAACCAGTTTCAGTGCCATGAGGCAGCGCCGGGCCGGATCGTGCCCGGCCTCCGCCTCGGCGCGCAACTTGCCGCGATGACCGGGCCGGGCGTCCTCCGGGTCGATCTCGACGAAGCCGAGGCGGGCATAAAACGGTCCGTTCCACGGCAGGTCTCGGTAGGTCGTCAGCGTGATGGCGTCGAATTCCTCGCGTCTGCCATGTTCGATGACAGCTTCCACCAGCCGCCTACCAATTCCCTGCCGGTGACAGGACGCTGCAACCGACACCTCGGCGATGTAGAGATGCCCGTCCAGCTCGTGGGCGGCGAGGAAGCCGACCGGCTCATCCCGTTCGTCGGCAGCCACCCATACCGTTTCGTCCCGGCACAGGGCCGCCAGAACGGCCGAATCCATCGTGCCGCCCTCCGCCAGCCATGCCAGGCCCACATCCCTGAAGACCGAAGCCGCCGAACGTTCGACGCCGGCGAGCTTGGTCAGGTCGCCAGGTCGGGCAGGACGGACCGATCCACGGAACGCCGTCACTCCACCGTCACGGACTTGGCGAGATTGCGTGGCTGGTCCACGTCTTTGCCCATGAACACGGCCGTGTGATAGGCGAGAAGCTGGATCGGAACGGCGTTCACGATCGGCGCCACGATCGGGTGCACGGACGGCAGCACGATGGTCGCCATTGTGTCGAGCCCGGCTTCGAGGGCGCCGCGCTCGTCCGTGATGAGGATGATGCGTCCGCCGCGGGCCGCCACCTCCTGCATGTTGGAGACGGTCTTCTCGAAAATGGCGTCATGGGGCGCAATCACGATGACCGGCATCGTCTCGTCGATGAGCGCAATGGGGCCATGCTTCAGTTCGCCTGCCGCGTAGCCTTCGGCGTGGATGTAGGAGATCTCCTTGAGCTTCAGGGCGCCTTCCATGGCGAGCGGGTAGGACGTGCCGCGTCCCAGGTAGAGCACGTCCTTCGCCTTGGAGAGGTCGCGGGCCAGGATCTCGATCTGGTGCTCGCGTTTCATCGCCTCGGTCATCTGGCCGGGAACAGCGATGAGGGCGTCCACCAGTTCCTTCTCCTCGTCCGCGCTGAGCGTGCCCCGCGCGCGGCCGGCCGCGATGGCGAGCGATAGCAGCACGGTGAGCTGGCACGTGAAGGCCTTCGTCGAGGCGACACCGACTTCCACGCCGGCGAGCGTCTGCGCGATCACGTCGCTCTCACGGGCCATCGTGGAGGTCGGCACGTTCACCACGGACAGCGTATGCTGCTTCTCGGCGGTAGCGTAGCGCAATGACGCGAGCGTGTCGGCCGTTTCTCCGGACTGGGATACGAAAAGCGCCAAGCCGCCTGGCTCCATGGGAGCCTCCCGGTAGCGAAACTCGGACGCCACGTCGATCTCGACCGGGATCCGCGCGAGGCGCTCGAACCAGTATTTGGCGATCAACCCAGCCAAGTAGGCCGTTCCGCAGGCTGAAATGGAGATGCGTTTCAGAGACTTGAAGTCGAAGGGCAGTTCGAATGGAAGTTCAACACGTTCGGAGGTGAAATTGACATAATGGGCGAGCGTACGGCCTACGACCTCGGCCTGTTCGTGGATCTCCTTCGCCATGAAATGGCGATAATTGCCCTTGTCGGCCAGAAAGTTTCCGACCGGGATCTTATGACGAACCCGCTGCACCGGCCTGCCGCTCTCGTCCCGGATATCGGCGCCGCGGCGGGTCAGGATCGCCCAATCCCCGTCGTCCAGATACGCGACCTCGTCGGTGAACGGCGCCAGCGCCAGCGCGTCGGATCCGAGATACATCTCGCCGTCGCCGTACCCGATGGCGAGAGGAGCTCCGTGCCGGGCGCCGATCAGCAGGTCGTCCTCCCCTGAGAACAGGAAGCCGAGGGCAAACGCGCCACGCAGCCGCGGCAAGGTCACGGCAACCGCCTCGATGGGCGGGCGCCCCTGACGGATCTCGTAGGTCACGAGCTGAGCCACCACCTCGGTGTCCGTCTCGGTTTCGAACCGGATGCCCTTGGCTTCGAGCCCGGTCTTCAGTTCACGGAAATTTTCGATGATTCCATTGTGAACGACTGCGAGCCTGTCGGTGGCATGCGGATGGGCGTTGGTCTCATTGGGCTTGCCGTGGGTGGCCCAGCGGGTATGGCCGATCCCGATCACGCCGGACAGCGGGGACTGGGACAGCTTCGTCTCGAGATTCCGCAACTTGCCCTCGGCGCGCCGGCGGTGAAGGCGCCCCTCTTCAAGGGTTGCGACGCCTGCGGAATCATAGCCCCGATATTCGAGCCGCTTGAGGGCCTCGACGATCTGAGACGCAACAGGAGCTTTTCCGACGATTCCAACGATCCCGCACATGCCTGCTACCTTCTCATCCGATCAGCGCCACGCTTGCCGTTCTCTTACAGAGGCTCGACGGCGCGGGGGAATCAACTTGCATAACGTATTGTGACAAGGGCGTTTATTTTCCCTTGGCGGCCTGCGCCTTTTCCCGGAATGCGATGGCCCAGTCCTCCTTCACAATCTGACGTCCACGGCCAAGACCCAAGGCATCATCGGGGATATCGTCCGTAATAACCGAGCCGGACCCGACGAAAGCGCCCTTCCCGATCGTGACAGGAGCGACGAGCGAGGAGTTCGACCCGATGAAGGCTCCCTCGCCGATCTCGGTCCGGTATTTTCCGAAGCCGTCGTAATTGCAGGTGATCGTGCCCGCGCCGATATTCGCCCCGGCCCCAACGCTCGCATCACCGAGATAGGTCAGGTGGCTCACCTTGGCGCCGGCTCCGAGTTCAGTGTTCTTGATCTCGACGAAGTTTCCGACTTTAGCCTTCGGGCCGACGGAAGCGCCCGGACGCAGTCGCGCGAATGGTCCGACGCCGGCCCCGGGTGCGATCCGTGCGCCCTCGAGATGACTGAAGCTGTGGACGACAGCGCCATCCTCGACGACCACACCGGGGCCGAAGACCACGTGAGGCTCCACCACGACGTCCCGGCCCAGTCGCGTATCGTGGCTGAGAAAAACGGTCTCCGGCGCGACCAGGGTGACGCCCGACGCCATGACCTCCTGGCGCAGCCGATCCTGGATCATACGCTCGGCGGCCGCGAGCTGGGCTCGATCGTTGACGCCGTGGACCTCGTCCTCCGGCACGATGGCGACGGCCGTTCGGTATCCGAGGCCATGGGCGATCTCGACGATGTCGGTCAGATAGTACTCGCCCTTGGCGTTGCGGTTTTCGACCCGCCCGAGCAACGAGAGCGCCAGGTCGCCGCGGATGGCCATCAGGCCGCCGTTGCACAGGGTGATCGCCTGCTCGGCCTCGGTGGCGTCCTTGTGCTCACGGATAGCGAGAAGCTCGTCGCCCGAGGTGATGAAGCGGCCGTAGCCGGTGGGATCCTGTGCCTCGAAACCCATGGCGACCAGACCCGCCCCTCGAGCCAGAGGAGCCCGAAGCTTGGCGAAGGTTTCGGCCAGGACGAGCGGCGTATCGCCAAAGGCGACGATCACGTCGTCTGCCCCCTGCTCGAGAGCGTCCCGGGCGCTCAGGACCGCATGGGCGGTGCCGAGTCGGTCCCGCTGAACGAAGATCTGCGCTCCGGGGAAGCCTTTCCGAACCTCGTTCGCCACGTCCTCGCGGTCAGGTCCGACGACTGCCGCAACGCTCGTGGCACCAGCCTTCGCGAGGGTGGACAGCACGTGTCCGATCATGGAGCGGTTCGCCACCTGGTGCAAAACCTTGGGCTTCCCGGAATTCATCCGGGTGCCTTCGCCGGCCGCGAGCACGACGGCAAGGCAGCTCCGATCAGAGGGCGTCTTGAAGGAGGCGGTCGAGGTCATACAGTTTCAATCCGGTGGCGCTTTGCCGTGGAGCTAGATCAGAAGGAGTATTTCGGCAATCATTTCATGAGCAATGGGGCGCTTTCCGCTGCGGGGCTCGTTTACTTCATGCTCACGATTGACGATATGTATAGGGCATTCCAACTGTCTGGCTGAAGAGCCTCGTTCACACAAGAGTATTGCTGTGCCGGTTTCGCCAAGGGGCCCGTCCCCCTTCTCCCTTCGCCGGCGCGACATGCTGGCCTATATCGGCGTCTCCGTCGCCGGGCTTGCTTTCGCGCCAGTCGTCCGAGGTCAGACACCCCAGGCGACGATTTCGGCCAGGATGGGCGACAATCAGCGGTTCGACCCGGCGGTCGTGGTCGACATCGCGCGGCAACTCTCCAAGAAGCCCTATGCGGCCGCCCCGAACGACCTGCCGGACGTGTTCGCCAACCTGAACCAGGAGCAGTACTCAGCGATTCGGTATACCCAACCTGCCATCTGGAGCACCGAAGCCCGCGGCATCTCCGTGGAACCGCTCCACCGAGGTTTCGTCTTTCGGGATGCGGTCGACCTGTTCGTCGTGGAGGACGGCGCCGTCCGGCGGATCGGGTTCAGCCCAACGCAGTTCGATTATGGCCGCATCAATCTGCCGAACAATATAGCGGATATCGGCTATTCCGGCTTCAAGTTGATCGCGCAGCTCGGAAACGGCAAGCCGTTCGACTTCGCCTTCGTTCAGGGCGGCACGTTCTTTCGTGCGATTGCCCGGGGCCAAACCTATGGGGCCATCGCAAGGGCCTTGACCCTGCGTCCGGCCGAAGCTCGCGGCGAGGAGTTTCCGGTCTTCCGCGCCTTCTGGCTGGAACGGCCAGGAGTCGGCAGCAATGCCATCACGGTCCATGGGGTGCTCGACTCGGAATCGACCAGCGGAGCGGTGCGCATGACCTTCCGCCCGGGCGACATGACCATCGTCGACGTGGAAACGACCCTCTTCCCACGGGTCAACCTGGAACATGTTGGCTTGGGCGGCATCGCGTCGACGTATCTCTACGGACCCAACGATCTCCTGAACTCCGACGATATCAGACCGGCAGTCTATGAATCCTCCGGTCTCCAGATGCTCAACGGGTCTGGAGAGTGGCTGTGGCGTCCGTTACACAATCCGGAAACCCTTCAGATTTCGGCCTTCGTCGATAGCTCGCCACGCGGATTCGGCCTTTTGCAGCGCGAACGCTCCTATGAAGCGTTCCAGGATGACGAGCAGCGGTTCGAGCGCCGTCCCAGCCTCTGGATCGAACCCCTCGGCGATTGGGGCCAGGGCAGCGTCCAACTCCTCGAGATCCCGACGGATGCGGAGATCAACGACAACATTCTCACCTACTGGCGGCCCAAGGCGCCGATGACGGCTGGATCCGAGGTCGCGGTTGCATACCGTCAATACTGGGGATGGAACTCGCCCGAGCGTCCGCCGCTCGCGACCGTGTCATCCACCCGCTCTGGACGAGGCAGCGGAGGCCGGAGGCGGCGTTTCACCGTCGACTTCACCGGGGACGCGCTGGGTGACAATTTGCCGGCGGACCTTAAATCCGTTCTAACCGTTGGCCCTGGGACGTTCCAGAACCTCAAACTTTTGCCATATCCGGAACGAAAGACGGTACGTGTTGCATTCGAGCTTGACCCGGGCAACGAAAACGCGTGTGAGATGCGCCTGATCCTTGAATCAGGCGGGAAACCGATTAGCGAGACATGGCTTTATCGTTGGACACCGTAAGTCCCGACACAAACCCGAATGTGGCCGCGCTCGAGCGGCCTGCATCCGCTATGCCCCCGGAAAAGCACCTCGACATGCCGACGCAATCGCTGCGGCATTGGTCGGACGCGGAGGAGCGCAGGCCGCTTTCCCAGCATTCCAAGATGGGAACATGGCTGGCCCGTCTCTTCGTGTTCGGAGGAGGCCTGCTGCTGACGGCCTACGGCACCTACGAGATGTACCAGGTCGTGTCGGTGAGCCGCACGACCGCCCTCCAGTGGGTTCTCGTTGCCCTGTTCACGGTGAATTTCTCCTGGATTGCGGTTGCGTTCACCAGCGCCCTGTTGGGCTTCTTCGCCCTGCTGCGACGGCCCGGGCACCGGGGACCGCTGCCGTCCTCGCTGCAGCAATGCACCGCCATCGTCATGCCGGTCTACAACGAACAGACCGACCGCACCTTCGCGGCCCTCGAAGCGATCTATGAATCAGTTCACGCGACGGGTCTGGGTGATCATTTCGATTACTTCATCTTGTCCGACACCACGAATCCGGATGCCTGGATCGCCGAGGAACGCGCGTTCCTGGCTCTCAGGGAACGGTTGGGCCCCAATGCGCGGTTCTACTACCGGCACCGGCAGAAGAACCATCACCGCAAGGCTGGCAACATCGCCGATTTCGTGTCCCGGTGGGGCGGTCACTACGAGCACATGCTGGTGCTTGATGCCGACAGTCTGATGACTGGCGACTGCATCGTGCGGCTCGCGGCAGCCATGGAAGCCGATCCCGATGCCGGCATCATCCAGTCGCTGCCGCTGATCATCAACCGCAACACGCTCTTCGCCCGCCTCCAGCAATATGCCGCCCGGGTCACCGGGCCGGTCATCGCCATGGGGCTGGCGGTCTGGATGGGACGCGACGGCAATTACTGGGGCCATAACGCGATCATCCGCACCAGGGCCTTTGCCGCGCACGGCGGGCTACCAGACCTCAAGGGCAAGCCCCCCTTCGGCGGCCATATCCTGAGCCATGACTTCGTCGAGGCCGCGCTGCTGCGCCGCGCCGGCTGGTCGGTCTACATGCTGGCCGACCTTCAGGGATCCTACGAGGAGAGCCCGCCGTCCCTCATCGACCTGTCGGCCCGCGACCGGCGCTGGTGCCAGGGCAATCTCCAGCACATGCGGGTCATCGGCGCAAAAGGCTTGAAGCTGCCGACGCGACAGCATTTCGCAACCGGCATCATGTCCTACTTGGCCTCCCCGTTCTGGCTGTTCCAGCTGATCGTCGGTATCGCGCTCGTCCTGCAGACGACCTATATCCGGCCGGAATATTTTGCCCGCGACTTCCGGCTCTACCCGATCTGGCCCCGGTTCGATCCCGAGCGAGCCCTGGCGCTCTTCGCGCTGACAATGGGGATTCTGCTGGCACCGAAAGTCTTCGGTCTTCTGCTGATGCTCATCCGCAACCACGACCGGCGCGCGTCCGGCGGGGGCATCCGCCTGATCATCTCGTCCACGATCGAGATCATTCTGTCTGCCCTCCTGGCCCCGATCCTGATGCTCATCCAGTCCGGGTCGGTCTTCCAGATCCTGCTCGGCCGCGACACGGGCTGGCAGCCGCAGCGCCGCGACGACGGATCGATTCCCTTTAAGGATATCGTCCGCCGCCACCGGGCCCATACGGTTCTCGGTGCCCTGGCGGGCATCTCGGCCTTCATGATCGCCACGTCCCTGTTCCTGTGGATGTCGCCGACGATCATCGGCCTGCTGCTCGCCATTCCCCTGTCATGGCTCAGCGGTCGGCTCGGGGCCGGACTGGCGCTGAAACGCCTCGGGCTCCTGAGGACCCCGGAGGAGCATCAGCCCCCAGCCATTGCAACCCGCGCGAACGAACTGCAGGCGCGCAACGTGACGTTCGGCTTCGACGATGCGGACAGCATCCGGGCCATCTACGCGGATGCGAACCTGAGGGAGCGGCATATCGAGATGCTTCCGCCCGCCCTGCCGCGCAAGCGGGGCATCATCGAGACTGAGCGGGCTCTGGCCGAGGCCAAGCTGGTCGACGCCGAAACCATCGAGGATGCGGTCAGCTGGCTTCACAACAAGGAGCGCATGGTCGTTCTCCACGACCGGGCGCTGATCGACATGCTCGTCCACCTGAAGGCGAAGTCCCCGGAGGCTCAGGCGGCCGAGTAGCGATCACAGAAATTCGGGGCGTCAGGCCCCGTTTTTCATCGGGCCTCCGGGAGAGGCCCTCTCGCTATCGCCGACCACTTCGCTCAAGACCCAATCGCGGAAGGCTTCGATCTTCGCGGAGCGTTTTCGGGCCTTCGGGTAAACGAGCCAGTAGCTCCGATCCGTCGTAGCCAGCAGGTCGAACGGCTTGACGAGCCGTCCGGATGCAAGATCGTCGGGAAAGAAGAACGGATTGATGAGCGCCACGCCCTGACCGGCAATGGCCGCCATGCCTTCGAACTGCTGAACGCCGAGGGAATTGTCCGGACGGCGCGAGAGATCGACATCCTGCACGCCGGCTGCATTGAACCAGTCCTGCCACCACGGATCGCTCGGCGATATGAGAGGAAGCTTCAGGATGTCGACGGGCTCCCGCAGCTCGACGTCCCTGAGCAGGGCCGGGCTGCACACGGGCACGAACTGGTTCGGAAACAAGACATGGGCTTCGAGCCCTGGCCAATCCCCTGTACCACTTCTGATCCCGATATCGAACTCGCTTTGAGCGAACTCGACAACCTCGGTCGAGACGGAGATCTGAACCGCGATATTCGGATGGAGCTGGCGAAAGCGGCCCAGGCGCGGCACGAGCCAGTTGGAAGCGAACGTCGACAGGGTGGTGATCGACAGGACCGTCTGCACCATCTCCTCCACGCCTGCGAAGGCGTTGCGGAGGGATTCGAAGGCTTCCGTCACGGCCGGGGCGAGTTGCTTCCCCTTGGCCGTCAAGGTCACCTGACGGGGCAATCGGATGAAGAGCGGTGCCCCGACACGATCCTCGAGGATCTTGATCTGGTAGCTCACGGCAGCCTGCGTCATGCCGAGCTCCTCTGCCGCACGGGTAAAGCTCTGATGACGCGCAGCCGCCTCGAAGACCCGGACAGCGCTCATCGGCGGGAGTTTTGACGGCGGTTTAGACATAATGATCCATAAGGCTGCCTTATGCCAGCCCATCGGCATTTGCTTTGTCAAGTGCCGCCCTCCGGCGCATCCTCAATCTTATCGGCCGGGGCTCTCACGCCCCACCAAACAACCACGGTAGCTGTCATGAGATACGACGATGCCCGCCGCCTTCGCGGCGCCGAGGGCGCTTGGCTGCGCCTGAAGCTCTGGTTCCGGCCCGTTTCCCGGAAAACACGACCCGTGATCTGGGATCTGGGTGCCCTGTCCGATCACGAACGTCGCGACATCGGCCTGCCGGAGCCTGTCCGCTACATGGATTGGCGCGCCCTGAGGGACCAGAGGTAGATCGAAGGTTACGACGTCAGGCGGCTCGGCTTGAGCTCTCCGCTCTGCTCGAGGAGCGAGTGCCCGGTCGAGGCGATATGCGCTTCGATTCGCTTGAGATCGCGCACGATATCGAGCTGAAGTGCGCTGGTGTCGCCAGCCGTCCTGCCGGACCGAAGCTGTTCGAGGTGTTTCTGGGCGACAGCGCGCTCGAGATCCCGGAAGCGCTCCTTCTCGGACACGAGCCGGCGGGCTGACCCGAGGTCCTGGAACATCAGAACGGATGCCGCGAGTTGCAGATGTTCCAGCAGCTTCCCGTGCATGCCAGTGATGTCGTCAAGGCTGTCTTTCGGCAGGCGGAGGTGGTTCTTGATGCGCTTGGCCGCCAGTTCCATCAGGTTCTTGTCGATGATGTCGCCGACATGCTCCAGGTTGATCGCGAAGGCCAGAATATCGGAGAGACGTTTCGCCTCCGCTTCGCTCAAGGCCTCATGGTTGATCGAGCTCAGATATCGGCGAATCGCGCTGAAGAGCCGGTCGAGCACGTCGTCCGTCCGGCTGACCTGATCGACCCGGCTGATATCGTCCAGACGGAAGAGATCCTGAGAGCTGCGCAGCATCGACTCCACCGTATCGACCATGCGCAGCACCTCGCGGGCGGCATTGGACAGGGCGACTGAGGGCGTGTCGAGGGCATCCTTGTCGAGATATTGCGGCGTGCCCGGGTCCGAGGGGCGGAGCTTCTCCGGAAAGGTCTTCAGCAGGAGATCCGCGATCCAGGGCAGCGGCAGGATGAAGACCGCCGCGATGGCGACGTTGAACAATGTGTGAAAATTCGCCGCCAGCCGGGCCGGGTGCGGGTCGAAGACCGCCATGGCGGCAAGGATCGGGTCGATCAACGGCAAGGCCGCGAGGCAGCCGACAGCCCGCATGGCGAAGTTGCCGAAGGGGACCCGCAACTTGGATGGGTCGCCTCCCGCCCCTTCGAGCAGAGGATTGAGAGAACTGCCGAGGTTGGCGCCTAAGACCATGACCAGCGCCGAGTGAGCATCGATGACGCCGGCGCCGGCGAGCGACATGATGAACAGCAGAGCCGCGACGCTGGAATGGGCAAGCCAGGCGAACAGCGCGGACAGGAGCACCATGATCAAAGGATCGGGGGCGATAACGGCCAGTAGATCCTTGATGACTTTGGACGATTCGATGGGCCTTATCGTTTCGCCCAGGAGATGCAGCGACAGCAGCATCAGCCCAAGACCGATGGTCACTCGCCCGAGATCCTTAATCCGGCTCGTTCTTCCCCTGCGATAGGCCACGAAACCGCCGAAAATCAGGGCCGGAAAAATCAGAGATACGTCGAACGACAGAACCTGGACGATCAGTGTCGTCCCCACATTGGCGCCGAGCATCACGGCCAGGGCGGGAACGATGTCGACAGCCCCGCCTGCCGTGAAGGACGCCACCATGAGGGCCGTGGCGGTGCTGCTTTGAAGGACCGTCGTCACGCCGAGGCCGGCGAGAAAGGCCTGAAGCCGTGTCCGCAGTGCCACCCCGAGAATCCATCTCAGATCACTGCCGAACGCCCGCTGAACACCGCTGTTGACCATGTTGATGCCCCACAGAAGCAGGGCAATCTCACCGAACAGGTGGATCAAGACGGAGGTTGCAGACATTCAGTCCTCTGAAATCGGGAAATGCGGCACAATCCTGTTACATACCGGCCAATCGTCGCGACCGCAATCAGGTTGCCGGCTAATCATGAATATGTCTCGGAACAAACTCTGGAAATTCGCGACGAATGCCTGCCTTGGGGAATGTTGCAGGCGAGAGACCCGACCTGCGGATCCGTTGCGCTGTGATTCTCAACCAGACGATCAAGCTAAGCCGTTAGAGTTTCGTCATGAGCTGAAAATCCAACAAGATCGCCCCGATACCAATTTGGCTACTCCTAACGCATGCCGCCATCTCCTTAAGGTCGTCTGCTCTTTTCGTCATATAATCGGTACGCATGGAATGTCCTAAAAGCTAAGTTCTAAGGCGGTTCGGGCGTTGATTGACGGGATCTCACTGGTTGGTGTGCGAGGGCGTGAGATGGGTTTGGACGATCCATTTCCAATCGAGAAATGCTCCGGACGCGTCCGGGGAGCAATCTTGGCGGAATTTCGTGGGAGGTGCCCCACCATCCGCGAAGTTGCCAGCATTTCAGATGCCCAATGGCTCACCGTGCCCAATATCGGCCCAACCACCCTGGAGGAGTTGCGCAGCATGACGCAACCTGCCCCCAACGGAGAGTCTCGCCCGAGCCCGACAGGCATGCAGGACGGTGAACTCCTGTCGCGCCTCAACCGACTGCAACGGGAATTGAACATCATTGTCGGAGAAATCCGGGCACGCTTCAGCGCCGGCGCCTCGAAAAAGAACCAGCCACGATAGGTCCGAGGTCCTGGACAACCAACAGGCGCGATCATCTCGATGCCGCATCTGCGAGCGTCGCGCCCGTTCCGAACACCGTCTTCGGGTTTTCAAACTCAGATCGCGAAGGACAGGACCGCCCGGGTCCCGGTATGGCTCTGATCGAACTCGATAGAGGATTGCAGGTTGGACGCCATGGCCTTCACGATCTTCGTGCCGAGGCCGCTTCCCTGGACCACACCGGTGCCCCTCCACCCGATTCCGTCATCTTCGACGACGAGCACCGCCTGCCCCCCTGAAGACGACAAGGCGACGCGGATGTCTCCCGTCGCGCCATTCGGATAGGCATATTTGAAAGCGTTCGTGACGAGTTCGGTGACGATCACGCCAAGGGACACCGCCTTGTCGGTCGGAACCGAGGTCGGCTGGGCGCTCAGGGTGATCGTATGCTCCCGCCCGGCCGCCCGCATGGCACCCTCGAGCTCCTCCACCAGACCCTGCAGATAGGTGTCCATCTCGACGAACCGCACATCGTTCGATGTGTACAGCCGTCGATGGATCTGTGAGATGGCCGTGATGCGGCTTTGGGTTTCGGTTAGGGTATCCCTGGCGATGGTATCGCTGCTCAAGGCGCGCTGCTGCATCGCGACGAGGGCCGCAACAAGCTGGAGACTGTTCGCGACGCGATGGTTGACCTCGCGGAGCAGCATCTCGGCCCGCTCGCGCGCCTCGCGCATTTCCCTTTCGGCCACTTCCTTTTCCCGGCGGAGCCTTTCGGCGGCGAGCGCCTGCTCGGTGGCCGTCCGTAGGAGATCGAGGAAAACCCCGCCGACATCCTTAATGACGTAGTCGGCCGCCCCCGCCTTCAAGGCCGCGACCGCGATCCTGCCCTCGTCGGCCCCGGTCACATAAATGACCGGAGGAGGGTTCGGCATGGCTTGGATGTCGGAGAGGACCTCAAGCCCCTCCTTGCCGGGCATGAAATGGTCGAGCGCGACCACGTCGAACTTCCCGGCGGCGAGCTGGTTCAGCCCCTCATCACCGCTGAGGGCGTGCCTGACCTCGAATCCATGGCGCGCGAGGGTCCTTTCGACGAGGCGGCCCAGGCCGTGATCATCGTCGATATACAGCAGGCGGATGGGTGGGCTTTCGGCAGCTCCCACGCTCATAGGGTCTCGGGAACCTGAATCACTGATAGAAAAAGCCCGAGCTGACGGATGGCCTGAGAGAACGACTCGTATTCCACCGGCTTGGTGATGTAGACATTTGCGCCAAGGTCGTAACAGCGCTGCACTTCGCGCTGATCGTCCGTGGTGGTGAGCACCACCACGGGTGCACGTCTCAACTTCTCGTCGTTTTTCAGACGGGCGAGAATGTCGACCCCATTCATGTCCGGCAGGTTGAGGTCCAGCAGCACCAGGAAGGGGCCGGCGTTGCGCACCTCTTCGTTGAACAGATGCTCCAGCGCGGCCGTTCCGCTGGCGAAGGTGCGAAGCTCGTTGCAGACCCCTGCCCGGCGGATGTTCTTTTCGATCAGGCGGGCATGTCCCTCATCGTCCTCGACCATGATGATGGTGACGGCATTTTGCTGCGGCATCAGGCGGCTTCCGAATTCAGGCTTATATATCTTGGCAGGGCAACGGTGAAGGTCGAGCCCTCCCCTGGCCGGGACGATACGGAGATCGTGCCCCCAAGCCTTCGCACGAGAGCTCGCACATGCGCAAGCCCGATTCCCTCGCCCTGCTGATCCTGTACGCCGGAACGCCGGAACAGATCGAAAATCCTTTCGAAATCCTTCGGATCGATACCGCGTCCATTGTCTTCGACTTCGTAGAGAACCTCCGACCCGCGCTCAAGCCCCCGGACGACGATCCGGCCCGGGCGGGACGGCTGAAGGTACTTCACGGCGTTGTCGATCAGGTTTCCGAAGATCTGCTCGACGGCGAGACGGTCGCTGGTGATGTCGGGCAGAGCCTCGATCAGCAGGTCGGCGCCCCGTTCCTGAAGCTGGTGGGCCACGCTGCAGCGCTGGGCCTCGAGCAGTTGAGCCATGTCGATGGGTTCTGGGGCCAGAACCCGTCTCCCTTCGCGGGACAGCCGCAGGATCGCGCTGATCAGCTTGTCCATCTTCAGGGTCGACGACCGGATGAAGCCGATGGCCTCGGGCAGGTCCGCCTCGATGGCTGCCCGGGTCTCCGACGCGATCAGGCCAGGGTCGGCCTGGCTGACATTCCGATAGAAGCGTTCGATCTCGGCCTGAGCGCCTTCGAGTTCGCTCGTAAAGCCCATCACGTTGACGAGCGGCGCCCGCAGATCGTGGCTCACGATATAGGCGAAGCGCTGGATCTCTTCGTTGGCGGCGTCGAGTTCCGCCACCCTGTCCGCCAGGATCGATGCCAGCCTTCGGGTTTCCTCCTCCGTGCGCAGCGCACGCTCCCGGCTCTCCCGGAGAGCATCCTGGGCCTGCTTCAGATCGTGGATATCGGTGCAGGTTCCGAACCAGCGCTTGATCCGCCCGTCCTCGTCGCGCACCGGCTGCGCCCGTCCAAGGACCCAGCGGTACTCCCCCGAGCGATGACGAAGCCGGTACTCGATGTGATAGGGCTCGCCGGTCTCGAGGCAGTGGCGCCAGACGCCCCAGGCCCGCTCCTGATCGTCCGGATGGAACATGCCGTTCCAGGCCTCGCCGTCCGTGGAACCCTCCGGGACGCCCGTGTACTCGTACCAGCGTTGATTGTAGTAGTCGTGAAAGCCGTCGGGACGGGTCGCCCAGATCAGCTGATCGATCGAATTGGCAATGGCCCGGAAGCGCTCCTCGCTTTCCCGCAGGGCGGTCTCGACCCGGCGCCGCTCCTCGAGTTCCCGTTGGGCGGCCTGGAACAGGCGGGCATTGTCGATCGCGACGGCCGCCTGGCCGGCGATACCGGCGAGCAGGATCTCATGTTCCTGCCTGAACATGCCCGGCTGGGGATGGCCGAAGAACAATCCGCCGAGCACCTCGCCCGAGCGCGATGTGACCGGCACCGCCAGATAGCTGCGAACCGGCAGGTGCCCTTCCGGCATTCCTCGATGGGGGCTGTTCCGCCCGTAGCGCGGATCCTGGAGAATATCGTCGGACCGGATGATCCCCTCGCCCTGAAAAGTCGGCTGGAACACGGCGGTCGCCCTCGGCATCGGGAAAGCGGCGAAGGCCCCTCGCTCCACGCCGGACAGGGCGTAGAGCATGTAGCTTTCGCCCTTCTCGTCCAGGACATTGTAGAAGAAGGCCCCGAAACGGGCGCCGGTCAGCGCTACGCCCGCATCCGTGACGATCTGGACCACGCGATCGAGATCGAGCTCCGCCGCAATCGACGCGCCGGTCCGGTTGAGGATGGCCAGATTCCGGGTTTCGGCCCTGAGAGCCTCTTCGGCCTGACGCGTCTCGGTGACGTCGTGCCCTTGGACGAAGATGCCCGAGACCTGCCCGTCCGACCCGAAGATCGGCTGATAGACGAAGTCGAGAAACCGTTCCTCGTGAACCGTTTCAGAGCCCTGTTTCAGGAGGACTCGAATGCTCCGGCCGACGAAGGGCTGCCCTCCGTGATAGACGCGATCGAGGAGATCGATGAAGCCCTGCCCGACCACCTCCGGAAGCGCCTCGCGGACCGGTTTCCCGATGATGTTCTCGCGGCCGATCAGCTGGAGATAGGCCGCATTCGCCATGGTGAAGACGTGATCCGGCCCGCTGAGAGCGGCCATGAATCCCGGTGCCTGCTGGAACAGCCCCCGCAGGTGCTGGCGCTCCTCGCTCAGAGCATGGTTCGCCTCCTGGACGGCCTGCGCTCTTCGGAACATATCCGTCTCGATCAGGGCGGATGGGCCGGAAGGCAGGACCGTGCTCTTGGCCAGGTTCCGCAGCCGGTGAAGCTCGGTCACATCGACCGTGTGCTGGAGAATGAAGGCGGCCTCGCCCTGCTGGTTGAAGAGCGGCGTGTGGGTCGCGCTCCAGTAGCGCTCCTCGAAACCCTGTCCGTTCGGCAACGGAATGGCGTATTCGATCAGCGGCAGATGGTCCGCCACCCGGTCCCGGATGACCTTCTCGAACGATTTGCGCAACTGCCGGTGGCTGGCAGAGTCCGGATCACTGGGAAACGCCTCGAACATGTTTCGCCCGACCAGGTCTTCCCGGCGGCGCATCGTGACCTGGAGATAGGCGTCGTTCATCCCGACGATGGTGAGCGACGGGTCCACCAGCACGTAGGGGTTGGGAGATGCACTGAACAGCGCTTCGAAATCGATCGTCTTCAATCGCAATGCTGGTCAGCCGCCAGCCCCCTCGTTCGTTGTCTCAAAGAGCTGCACCGTATTTAGGTGGCTCTCGGCCGAGTGCCATAGGATGCGACATTCTCCCTGCACCTGTGACCGATCCGTCACTGGGACGGCCTAGGGCGTACCCGGCGCGATGCGCCCTAGATCACTCGCCATACTTGATTTGGATCAGCGCAGCCGCCTCCCGGGCCCGCTCGCGGGCTTCCTCGACGGTGTCGCCCGATGCCAGGGCGACGCCCATCCGGCGATGCTTGCGGGTGGTCGGCTTGCCGAAGATGCGCACCTCCACGTCGGAACCCGGCGTCGCCAGAGCGAGGGCCTCCCGCAATCCCTCCATGGTGAAGCGCTCGGCCTCCCGGTCGGCCAGGATCACCGCCGAGGCCGTTGGACCATGCAGCCGGACCGGCGGGATCGGCAGCCCGAGAACCGCGCGGGCGTGCAGGTCGAATTCCGACAGGTTTTGGGACAGGAGCGTCACGAGTCCCGTATCGTGCGGCCGGGGCGAGAGCTCGGAAAAGATCACCTCATCGCGGGTCACGAAGAACTCGACCCCGAAGATCCCGTATCCGCCCAGGTCGTCTACCACCTTCCTGGCCATCTCCTTGGCGTCGCCGAGCAGCTTCTCGGTCATTGGGGTGGGCTGCCAGGATTCCTGGTAGTCGCCGCGCTCCTGCCGGTGTCCGATGGGCTCGCAGAAGGAGACGCCCTCGCGGGATCGGATCGTCAGCAGCGTGATCTCGTACTCGAAGGCGACGAATTCCTCGACGATCACCTTCTTCCGGTCCCCGCGCATGTTCGCCACCGCATCGTTCCAGGCCTGCTCGAGCTGATCGACCGTGCGCACCGTGCTCTGCCCCTTGCCGGACGAGGACATGACCGGCTTGATCACGCAGGGCAGGCCGGTGTGCTCGGCCCCGGCCTTCACTTCCTCCAGGCTCTCGGCATAGCGGTACCTGGACGTACGCAGGCCGAGCTCGGTGGCGGCGAGTTCCCGGATGCGGTCGCGGTTCATGGTCAGCGAGGCGGCTCGGGCCGAGGGGACGACGGTAAAGCCGTCGGCCTCGAATTCCTGCAGGACCTCCGTGCGGATCGCCTCGATCTCCGGGACGATGAAATCCGGCCGATGCTTCTCGATGGCGGCCCTGAGGGCATCGGCATCGAGCATGGAGAAGACCTCAGTCTCGTCCGCCACCTGCATGGCCGGTGCGTTCACATAACTGTCGCAGGCAACCACGTGGCAGCCGTACCGCTTGGTCGAGATCACGAACTCCTTTCCGAGTTCGCCGGATCCGAGAAGGAGAATCTTGGCTGTGTACACGCGGATGCCTTTCGTTGATGGCTGGGAGCTTGTGCCCGGATAACGATGCGCAGGACTTGGTCCGTCGATCGCGCGGAACAGGCGGCGCCCTCAATCACCAATGGACGACAGGAGCCCTCCGGTCGAGTCCCGGCACAGTCCGTCAGGGCTCGGACCGGACTGGTCTGCACAAGATAGCGTCGGACCCGCGTCCTCGCGACCGCTGAATGGGCCGAAACGTCCCGCTTTCGGCATTTTAGCGGCCTGTCATGGATCAAGTTTCTCCGGGTAGCGTTCAACAGCAACGGCAGAAACCGGCTTCGCTTGCGTTGAATGCAGCCCTGCCGTCTCAATCGCGCATTACGCAATCGGAAGTTCAATGGGTTAAGGGGTCTGCGCAGGAGAAACCCAATGCTTGCCAAGAAGAAACCGTCCGAGAGCCGGCATCGGCGCGTCACCCGGGTCGAACCTCCGGTCCTCGAGGAGGCGATTGTCGCCGCCCAGGGCCTCACGGATGACATCGACAGTCAGGTCGAGATCGCCGCGCAGCTGATGGGGCTGCCGCAGGAAGAAGTCCGCCCTGTGGTGCTGAAGACCCCGGCCCAGCCGCGCCGTCACGAGCGGATGCCCGAACGCATGATCATGCCCGAGCGCAGCGACGGGCCCAAGGTCGTAGTGGTGGAGCGCAAGCGCCCGCGCCTCGTGATGCCGCGATAAGTTCTCTATTCTGCCAGCCCGTCCGGATGCGCCGCACGACGGCTTCGTCCTCCATGCCCCATTGCCGCCGTCCCGCGGGATTGTCCCACCATGGTCAAAGGTATTCTTCTCGCTTTCCTTGCCTTTGCCGTCTTCGCATGGGGCGATGCCGTCGTGAAGGAGATCGGGCATGGGCTCGATCCCTTCGAAGTGACCTTCTTCGGCTATCTCATCCCCCTTCTCCTGTCGCCCGTCTTCATGAAGAGCGGCGACAGGATCGTCGATCTGGTGCGCTGGAACCGGCCCTGGCTGATGGGGCTCAGGGTCTTCCTGATCGCCGCGACCACGCCGTTCAGCGTCATGGCGTTCCGGAGCCTGCCCTTTGCGGAAGCTTTTGCCCTTCTGTTTCTCATGCCGAGCCTCGTCACGGTGCTCTCCATCCTCGTGCTCAAGGAGCATGTCAGGTGGCGGCGCGGACTCGCCGTCTGCGCGGCCTTTATCGGCGTGCTGATCATCGTACGCCCCGGGTTCAAGGAGTTTCTCCCGGGCCACCTGGCCGCGCTCGCGACCGCTCTGTGCGCCGCGGGCGGGGTCATCACGGGCCGGATGATCGGGCATACGGAGAAACGCTTCACCCTGATCGGAACCGTCTTTCTGGCCACGACCGTTCTGGCGGGACTTCTGATGATCCCGGGTTTTGCCTGGCCCACCGGCCATCAATGGGTGCTGCTGCTTTCCTTCGCGGCGACAGCCTTCGTCGCGCAGGCGCTGTTCATCATTGCGACCCTGTACGCTCCGGCCGACCGGCTGGGAGCGGCCCAGTACAGCCAGATTCTTTGGGCTTTGGCCATCGGAGCGCTGTTCTTCGATGAATGGCCGGACGCTCTGGCCTTGGTCGGCATCTTCATCGTCGTGGCGGCCGGATTGTTCATCTTCGCCCGGGAGCAGACCCTCAAGCGGGATCAGCCTCGGACGTCCGCGCCCGCCGAGGCTGTCCCGACCGGACCAGCTGCACCTTCCCTGCCCGGCCGACGCTGACCAGGGTGCGACTTCTGCGTCAACGTCGTTTTTTCCGTTCGGTGCCGCCCTATCTCGGCCTGAAGGGCTCTGATCGCTCGACGTCCGGGCCAGAGCCGAGGGTGACAGGTGGTTTCGTTGGCAGGCGCGTATATCAACCGGATCGGCACGGCCGTCCCGCAGCATGACGTCCATCAGACCTTCATCGGCTTCGTGGACCAGTTTCTCCCCGATCGAAAAAACAAGCTGATCTTCCGCCGCATGGTTCAGCGGTCGGGCATCGAACATCGCTACTCAACCTTGCCTCCGAGCGAGAACCTCGAGGCCGCAGCCGATCGGGAGGGCTTTTTCCGTCCCGGACAGTTCGCCGGGACGGGCGCCCGGATGGAGCGCTTCGAGACCCATGCCGTTGATCTCGCTCAGCAGGCCATCGAGGCGCTCGAGCTGAACGAGGTCCTTTCCACCCTCACCCATATGGTGGTGGCATCCTGCACCGGCTTCACCGCCCCGGGGCTCGATCAGCAGATCATGGAGCGTTTGGGGCTCAACCCCTCCATCGAGCGGACCATGGTCGGCTTCATGGGCTGCGCCGCTGCCGTGAATGCCCTTAAGGTGGCTCATCACATCGTCCGGTCCGAACCGGAGGCCCGGGTTCTGGTGGTCAACCTGGAGCTCTGCACGCTCCACCTTCAGGAGACCTCCGATCTCGAGGTGATCCTCAGCGCCTTGCTCTTCGGCGACGGCTGCGCGGCGAGCCTTGTATCGGCGGAGCCGCAAGGCATCGCGCTCAGGGATTTCCGCGTCGCGACGATCCCGGACACCCGCGACCTGATCACCTGGCGGATCGGCGATGCCGGGTTCGAGATGAGCCTGTCCGGAGAGGTCCCGCAGCAGATCACGAAGGCGCTGCGCCAAGAGGCCACCCGCAACGACCTGGGTGGCATCCTTCGTGGCCAGCACAAGGACGACTTCGATCTCTGGGCCGTCCACGCGGGCGGGCGAACGATCCTCGACGCGGTCGAACAGGGCCTCGACCTCGCCCCGGATGCCCTGCACTGGTCGCGCGGCGTGCTGCGGGACTTCGGCAACATGTCCTCGGCCACCCTGATGTTCGTCCTGGGCCGGATCATGCAGGGTGCCCCCCCGAGCTCGAACGGTTTCGGCATGGCGTTCGGACCGGGTTTGGTGGCCGAGACCTTCCGCTTCACCCTTGCCGGATAGAGGCTCCCATGAGCCGGAGTTTCGCCCAGCGCAGCCCCGAGACGGAATGGATGGACACTGAGTCCGTCAGCCTCGACGATTACCGCGCCTGCCTGAAGGATCTGGCAACGGTCAATGTCGTCACCATGACCCATGGACCCGTCCTGAAATGGCTCGACCACGCTACCCGTCACCTGAATCCCGGTGACCGCGTGACGATCCTGGACGTCGGCTATGGATACGGGGATCTGCTGCGCCGGATCCATGCCTGGAGCCGGCGCCGGAGCCGCCCCGTCTACCTGATCGGGGTCGATCTCAACCCCATGAGCGAGCCGATTGCGCGCGCCGCGACCCCTGCCGACGTCCTCATCGATTTCCGGACCGGCAATGTGTTCGATTTTCGGCCTGAGCAATCCATCGACTTCATCATCTGCTCGCAGACGACACACCACATGTCGGACCGCGAGGTCGCGGGCTTCGTACGCTGGATGGAGCGGACCGCCGCACGCGGCTGGTTCATCGCCGACCTCCACCGCCATCCGATCCCGTTCCATTTCTTCCGCGCTCTCTCCTGGGCGGCGCGTTGGCACCGCTTCGTCCGGCACGACGGGCCAATCTCGATCGCCCGCAGCTTCCGCCGGAACGACTGGAAGCAGATCCTGGCTGCAGCCGGGGTCGAACCCGGGGCGGCACGGATCCGCTGGTATCCCTCCTTCCGCCTCTGCGTGAGCCGGTTGAAATGAACATTGGATGCGTCGAGGAGACCGTGATCGTCGGCGGCGGCCTGGCCGGCGCGTCGGCAGCGTGCATCCTGGCCGAGGCTGGACGTCCGGTCCTTCTGCTCGAACGCGATGCGGAGCCCCGGCACAAGGTCTGCGGCGAGTTTCTGAGCATTGAGGCACAGACGTATCTGGCCCGCCTCGGCGTCGACCTCGACGGCCTCGGAGCAAGCCGGATCTCGCGCCTGCGCCTCGTCCGCAAGCGCGGCGCGACGGAGGTCTGCCTGCCTTTCGTGGCCAGAGGATTGTCCCGAAAGGTCCTGGACGAGGCCCTGCTGTTTCAGGCCCGCTCCCGAGGGGCTCGGATCGTCCGAGGCGAGCCTGTCAGGTCCATTTCGGTCGATCGGTCGGCGGCTCGGATCGAGGTTGACGCCGGCGGGCCGATCATCGCGGACAGCGTTTTCCTGGCGACGGGAAAGCATGACGTGAGAGGTGTGAAACGACCGACGGCGAATACCACGGGCGATCTCATCGGCTTCAAGCTGCATTACAGACTGACCGACGACCAGCAGCGGGCGCTTCAAAGCTTCGTCGAGGTCATCCTCTTCTCCGGCGGATATGCCGGACTTCAGATGATCGAGCAGGACATTGCCAATCTCTGCCTCGTCGTGTCCCGCCAACGGTTCGAGGAACTCGGCAGGCGTTGGGATCCCCTCATCGCCGACATGGCGGATGAGTGTCCGCATCTGGCCGAGCGCCTGCAAGGCGCGCAACCGCTCTACACGCGCCCGTTATCGATCTTTCAGATTCCCTATGGCTTCCTCCATGCCCCGGATGAAAGCGAGCCGCAGGGCTTGTACCGCCTGGGCGACCAGGTCGGGGTCATTCCCTCGTTTACCGGGGAAGGCATGTCGATAGCCCTGCACAGCGGGTGCCTGGCCGCCGCGATCCATCTTTCCCATGGCAGGGCCAGCTCGATCTTTCACCATCGGGTCCGATCCGACATCAGGCGCTCGATCCGGCTGGCCTCCACCTTGAACCGCGTGGTGCGACATGCGGCAGGCCAGCAGGCGGCGTTCCATCTGAGCCGGATCTGGCCTGACGCCATGCGGCATGTGACGACCCTGACGCGCGTGCAGGAGATCGCCATGACCCGCGCGCTGACCGCCTCATGATCATCCCCCGGAAGCCGCAATCGTCCGAAGCGGTCGCGGAGCATTACGACGAGCTCGATCCGTTCTACCGTGAAATCTGGGGTGAGCACGTCCATCATGGCCTCTGGACGACGGGCCGTGAAACGGTGGATCAGGCCGTGGAGGCGCTGATCGCCCATCTTGCCGACGCCTTGGCGCTCGCGCCGGCACAGCACGTCTGCGACGTCGGTTGCGGCTATGGCGCGACGGCCGAATGGCTCGTCCGGCATCATGGTGTCCGGGTTACTGGGGTCACCCTTTCGGCCGCCCAGCTCCGGCGTGCGGAACAGCGCGCAGACGGATTGCCCGGTCTCCGTTTCCGGCGGCAGGACTGGCTCGCGAACACGTTCGAGAATGGTGCATTCGACCATGTGATCGCCATCGAGAGCTCAGAGCACATGCCGGACAAGCAGCGGTTCTTCGACGAGGCGTATCGAACCCTGAAACCAGGCGGCAGGCTTGCCGTCTATGCCTGGCTGGCCCGCGACCGGTCGCGTCCCTGGGAGGAACGCTTCCTTCTGGAGCCGATCTGTCGCGAGGGCCGCCTGCCCGGTATGGGAATGGAAGCGGAGTATCGCGCCTGGGCCCGAAAGGCGGGCTTCTCCGTGGACGGCTTCGAGGATCTCAGTCGCAAGGTGAGGCGCACCTGGTCGCTCTGCGCCGGTCGGGTGGCGACGAAGCTCCTGACCCGATCGGATTACAGGCGCTATCTGCTCGATGCGCGCTCCAAGAACCGCGTTTTCGCCTTGAGCCTTCCCCGGATCTGGCTCGCCTATCTCGCCGGATCGATGCGCTACGGGTTCCTGACGGCCCACAAGGTGCCGGACCGCGCCTGACCTCAGACCTGGCGCGCCGCCCTGGCGAGTTGATCTGCGGTCTCGGCTGCCCCCATGGCGCCGGCCAGCGCTTCGGCCGTGAGGCCGCCCGCATCCGTCGCCTGGGGATTTGCCCCCCGTGCGAGAAGCACATCGACGATCCCGGTGCGATTGAACATTGCGGCGACCATGAGCGGGGTCTTGCCGCCTTCGCTGCGCCCGTTGGCGTCTGCGCCACCGTCCAGCAGGCACTGGACCGTGGCCATGTCGCCCTTGAAGGCGGCGCCGGCGAGTGGCGTCTGGCCGCGATCGTTGGCGAGTTCCGGATCCGCTCCATGCGCAAGCAGCACCCGCACCGCGTCCACATGGCCGTGATAGCTCGCGAGCATCAGGAGCGAGTCCCCTTTCTCGTTGCGCAGGTTCGGCGGCAATCCCATGCGCAGCAAGTCCCCGAGTTCCTGTGCCTGTCCGGCTCTCGCATGCTGGAACACCCGCTGGGCGAACGCGATCGTCTCTTCGTCCAGTTCAGGCTTGGGCGGTCCATTCTGCATCGTGCTCTCCGGGTTCCGCCTGCGGACGGATCATGCGTCAGGCGGCGGTCAATGTCCTGGCGAGAAGATCGAGAACCGCCGGGCCGTCGACCCCGATGGCGACCTGAACCGGCGTTCCGTTTCCGTCCACCGTCAACGCTCCCGCCTCCTCGGTTGATCCGGTGTTGACGACGAGGTGCAGGTCCTCGAGACGGAACAGTTCCGGCGCCAGGGCGAAGAGCATCACGCAGGGGTCATGCAGCGGACGGCTCTCCTGATGCGTCTTCGTCTCGAAATAGGATTCGACGAGATCGGCCACCATCGACGCGAGAGGCTTTCCGGCCACCCGCAGCGCCTGCGCGAACTCCCGTGAGGCGCGCACCCTCCGGGTGACGTCGAGCGGCACCAGCACGAGGGGCAGTCCCGACGACACGACCACGGCGGCGGCTTCAGGATCGGCCCACAGATTGAACTCGGAGCGCGGGCCGACATTGCCCGCCTCGTGAACCACCCCGCCCATGGCGATGATCCGGCCGATGCGCCGAGCGGCATCCGGGTTGTCGATAAAGAGCCGGGCAATGTTCGTGAGCGGTCCGAGAGCGAAGATGTCGACCGTGCCGGCGGGCTGGTCGAGCAGGAATTCGGCGAGCCATGCGGCGGCAGGCAGGCTTTCCGGCGGCCGAACAGGCTCAGGCAGAGCGACGCCGCCGATTCCGTTCTCGCCATGAAGATTCAGCGGTTCGGGTCCGGGCCGCGAGAGCGGCGCCGTGGCTCCCTGAACGACCGGAATATCCTCCCGGCCCGCGAAGGCGAGCAGCCGGCCCCCATTGCGCGTCGTCGTTTCGATGCCGATGTTCCCGGCGACGGTCGTCATGCCGGCGATTGAAAACGTCGGTGAGGCGAGAGCGAGCAGGATCCCAATGGCATCGTCGATGCCCGGGTCCGTGTCGATGACGATCAGCCGGGGTTTTGCGTCGGGCATGATGGGTCTAGAAACCTTGCTGTGAGTCCGTTCGACCGCTTATCCGACACCGGACCGGATTTGACCATAGCCACAGGTGCCCCGTGAAACCTACAGCCTCGCTCCCCGACGATCTTCTCGTGAATGCCGCGGACGAGGTGGCGATCAGACAGGACCTCGTTCTGGTCGCTCTGGGCAAGCGGCCTGCGGACCTGCTCCTGCGCGTCGGATGCCTGCTCGATGTTCATACGCGAACTTGGCTCGACGATCAGGAGATCGCCATCCGCGGCCGCCGCATTGCCTGGACGGGACCGGCGGGCACCTTTCCCGGCACGGCCGAGGCTCGGGTGGATCGGAGCGATCTCTCGGCGGTTCCGGGTTTCGGCGAGGTGCACAAGCATATCGAGAGTTCGCACCTCACGCCGGAATACGAAGCCGCGCTCGTCCTGCCGCGCGGAAATACCTGGACCTGCGAGGCGAGCCACGAATTTTCGAACGTGGACGGGCCTCACAATCTCGAATTCTGGCTCACCGCCCGGCGCCACGGCTCGCCGATGAAGATCTTTCCGCTGCCGGGTTCGGCCGTTCCGCCGACCGCCTACGAATGGGGCGGCGGATATTACGGCTACGACGAGCAGGCAGGATTTCTGAAGGACAGCCTCATGGTGGCGGGCCTCGACGAGGTCATGGACTGGCCCGCCGTCTGGAATCCGGACAACCCTTCGCACAGGCGGCTCTGGGGCATGATCAAGGCGACGTTCGAGAAGCGCGGCGTGGTGGAAGGCCATGGGGCCGGCCTGCGGGATCTCCCTTCGATCAATGCATTCGCGGCAGCCGGTCTGGCATCGGACCATGAAGGTTGGACGGCCGAAGAGGTGTGGGACAAGCTCCGCCACGGCATCTTCATCGAGATCAGGCCGCATTCCATGCCGGAAATCATCGCCGGACTTCTCCAGCGCGGTCTTTCCGACTGGTCGCAGGTCGCGTTCGCGACCGACGACCGCAGCGCTTCTGACACCCTGCGGATGGGTGCCACGGACCACAATGTCCGCCTCGCCATCGAGTCGGGACTGCCGCCGGACATCGCGATCCAGTGCGTGACCATCAACCCGTCCCGCCACATGCGGCTGACGCCCTGGGTCGGCAGCATCGCGCCGGGCCGCTTCGCGGACATTGTTATGCTCGACGACGTTGCAAAGGTGTCCATCGCCGAGGTCTGGGCCGACGGCAAGCCTGTGTCCACAGGACAGGATTATCTCGGCCCCCTGCCCCCGATCGGCTGGCCTAACTGGGCTTCGCAGACCGTGAAGATCCAACGCCGGATCGAACCGAAAGATTTCGCCATCGCGGCCGAGCCGGGCCGCGCCACGATGCAGGCCGCTCTCCTGCGCCCTTTCCACTGGCACGACGACTTCATTACCATGGAGCTCCCCGTCGAGAGCGGCGAGGTGCAACGGGACGCGAGCCGGAACGTCACGAAGTTCTCCATCGTCGACCGCTTCTCGGGCGATGGACGGATCTCGCGCATGTTCTGGCTCGGCTGCGGACCCAAGACACCGGATACGGCGGTCGGGTGCACGGTCGCGCACGACAAGCACAATCTCTGGGTCGTCGGCTCCTCCGACGAAGCCATGGCCATGGTGGCCAACCGCGTGGCGGAGATCGGAGGCGGCTGGGTCCTCGTGAGCGGTGGTAAGGTTCTTGCCGAGGTGCGCTACGAGATCGGCGGGTTGATGACGCAGCGCTCCGCGGCGGATCTCGACGCGGAGATGCAACGGCTCTATGCGGCAGCGGATCGGATCGAGTGGCTCTACGAGCCCACCTTCTCTCCACGCTGGTATCCTGGGTTTCCGGAGCGGCTCCAGTTCGCGACGCTGACCTGCGCGCCGTGGCGCTGGGTCCTGGTGGCGCCCTGCGAGGCCGCCCCGCAGGGCTTCGTCAACGTGGCGACCGGGCAGACGCACCCGGTCGTCTGGTAGACGTCATCGGGCCGCGTCGATGCGGGCCATCTCGGCCTTGAACGCGGCTGCGATCTGGCCCGCGTCGCGCAGGATCTTCTTGCGCTCCAGGCTCTCGACTTGGCGGCTGCGCATGATCCAGCGGCCGCCGACCATCACGTCCTGCACGTCCACCGGCATGGCGGAGAACACCAGCGTGGCGTAGATGTCGTAGACCGGCTGCAGGCGCGGCGCGGATAGATCGATGCGGATGAGATCCGCCTGCTTGCCAGGCTCGATCGAGCCGATGCGGCCGTCGAGGCCGAGCACTTGGGCCCCTTCCAGCGTCGCCATGCGGATCACCTGGGCGGCCGGCATGGGCTTACGGCTGTGGCCCAGCAGCTTCTGGAACATGGAGACCGGTCCAAACTGGCTGAACAGGTCGAGGGTGTTGCCGCTCATCGGTCCATCGGTCGCGATGCCGACCTTGATGCCGGCCGCACGCATGGCCTCGATGGGGGCGATGCCGCGTCCCGCCTTCGCATTCGACCGCGCATTGTGGGCGACGCGCACATCCGCCTTCGCCATACGGTCAATCTCGAACGGGTCTATATGCAGGCAATGGGCCGCGATCAGCCCGGGTCGCAGCAGCCCCGCCTTCTCGACCACCGCGACGGGCCGCAGGCCGTGGTTCTTGCGGCACCACTCCATTTCGCTGTCCATCTCGGCCAGATGGAGCTGCACCGGCACGCCGGGATGCGCCTCGGCCCAGCGCGCCACGCGGGCCATGATCTCCACATCGGTTGAATAAGGCGCATGAGGCGCGATGGAGGGAACGATCCGCTCGTGCCCGGAGAACTCGGCCACCAGTTCCTCGACGAGCGCGAAGCCCTCGTCAATCGTCCGGTGATCCGGCGGATCGAAGGTTGCGAGCGTCTGGCCGACCACGCCGCGCAGCCCTGCCTGGTCCAGGGCGCGACCGACCTCCCTCTCGTAGTAATACATGTCGGCGATGGTGGTGACGCCCGCCTCGATGGATTCGAGCGCGCCGAGAAGCGTACCGACCCGGACCATCTCGGGCGTCACGAACTTGCGCTCCATGGGAAGCACATAGCGGAACAGCCGGTCGTCCACGTCCTCGCCGAGGCCGCGGAAGAGGGTCATGGCCAGATGCGCGTGGGGATTGACCATGCCGGGCATGATCACGTCGCCGCCGACGTCGATGATCTCGGCTCCCGCAACGGGGGGCGGCTCGCCAGACCCAAGAGCCCGAATCGTGCTCCCCTCGACATGCACCCATCCCCGCTCGATGACGCTCATGGTCCCGTCGATGGGAAGCAGGCAGGCGTTGACGATCAGGATCGACGCCATCACTCGTCTCCCTCGCCCGCCAGGATGGTGCATTGCTCGGGAACGGGAACGAGCTTCGCCTGGGTGCCGGCCTGCAGGGGAGCCGTGAGGCTGCCGTTGGCGACGAGGGGGCCGGCCGCGGTCTCGCACTGATACTGGTAGGCCCTGCCGAGATAGGTTCTCAGGCCCAGCCTTGCCGGAAGCCCTTCGGCGGCCGCATCGGTCGAAACGACGAGCCCATCCGGGCGCGTGGCAAGCAGGAAGGTGTCGGGAACGGCACCGAACAGGCTCTGCGAGAGACGCAGCCGCATCCCTGCCGTCTCGGCCGTCACCCCGTCGCCGTCGCGCGAGACCACCTGGAACGGGATGATGTTCTCGAACCCGACGAAACGGGCCACGAAGGTATTGGCCGGGCGCCGGTAGAGCACCTCCGGCCGGTCGAACTGCATGAGACGCCCGGCATTCATGATCGCGACGCGGTCGGAGATTGAGAACGCCTCCTCCTGGTCGTGCGTGACATAGACCGACGTGGTTCCGTTCGCCCGCTGGAGCTGGCGGATCTCGACGCGCATGTCGACCCTGAGCTTGGCATCCAGGTTGGAGAGCGGCTCGTCGAACATCAGCAGCGGCGGCTCGATCACGAGCGCCCGGGCGAGAGCGACACGCTGCTTCTGCCCGCCCGAGAGCGCTCCGGGCGCTCGGCTCGCCAGAGCCGAAAGCCCGACGCGCTCCAGCATCGCCATGGCCCGCCTCCGGCGTTCATCCGTGGCAATCCCGCGCTGCTTCAACCCGAAGGCGACGTTGTCGAGGACGGAAAGGTGCGGGAACAGGGCGTAGTTCTGGAAGACGAGGCCGATGTCGCGCTTATGGGTCGGCAGGCGCGTCAGGTCGCGACCGCCCAGCGTGATTGATCCGCTGGTGGGCGACAGGAACCCGGCGATGAGCCGCAGGGTCGTGGTCTTGCCGCAGCCGCTGGCGCCAAGGAGGGACACGAGCTCGCCCGCCTGGACCGAGAGCGAGAGGTCTTCGAGGACCTTGGTCGTCCCGTAATGGGCGGAGACGGCTTCGAGATGGAGAGGCTGAGTCACGGAAAGCTACTTCGCAAGAAAGGTGAGGCCGAGGGTCCGCTCAACGATGGCCATGACGGCCACCGTGAGGAACATCAGAAGGACGGACACGGAGGCGACCGTCGGGTCGAAGAACTGCTCCACATGGGCGAGGATCTGGATCGGCAGGGTGCTGATGCCCGGCCCGGTCAGGAAGAGCGACACCGATACGTCGTTGAGCGAGGTGATGAAGGCGAGGATGAACGCCGCGATCACCCCTCCCCTGACATTCGGCAGAACGATGGTGAAGAATGTCTTCACCGGAGCGCTGCCCAGGCTGATCGCCGCCTCCTCGATGGAGAAGTCGAAGGACGCGAGGCTCGCGCTGATCACCCGAACCACGTAGGGCAGGACGATGAGCGTGTGGCCGATGAGGAGGGCCAGGAAGATCGGCGCTCCCGTTCCGACCGTCAGCGACTTCAGGAGGGCGAAGCCGAACACGATTTCGGGCACGAGGATCGGCAGGACGAACAGCGTGCCGAGCCATTTCGGCAGTTCGACCCGGAAGCGGTTGAGCGCATAAGCCGCCGGGATGCCGATCAGCAGCGCGATCAGCGTCCCGAGGAAGGCGATCTGCAGGCTGGTGACGATGGTCCGCCGGAAGGCGCTGATCTGAAAGATGTTCTCGAACCAGCGCAGGGACAGCCCCTGCGGCGGAAAGGTCAGATACGTCGTGTCGCTGAGGGCCGCGCCGACCACGATGACGAGCGGCACCATCAGGAAAAGATAGACCAGCGCCGCAACGACGATGAGCAGGGGATGAGGTCTGTCGGACATCACGTGGCCATGGGGTTGATGCGGCGGGCGATGTGGCTCATCGCGAGAACGATGGAGATCGTGATCACCGTCATGATGGCGGCGATGGTCGAGGCGCCGACCCAGTCGAAGGACACCATGGCACGCTGCTGCAGGAGCGTCGCGAGCACGGTCTGGCGTTCCCCGCCCAGAAGCTGCGGCGTGGCGTAGGCCGTGAAGCTGCCCGTGAAGACCAGCACGGCGCCGACGATGAGCCCGGGCACGGCCAGGGGAAGCAGCACCTGCCAGAACGTCGCCATGGGCGATGCGCCCAGCGACGAGGAGGCCTGCAGCACGTCCTTGGGGATGTTCTCCAGGACGCCCACCAGGGACAGGACCATCAGCGGCACAAAGAGATAGACCATCCCGACGATGACGGCGCCCTGCGTGTAGAGCATCTCGAGCGGTTCATCGACGACCCCGAGCGCGAGCAGGGCCTGGTTCAGGATGCCGTTGCGGCCCAGAATGATGAGCCAGGCGAAGGCGCGGACCACGACGCCGGTCAGAAGCGGAAACACGGCCGCCACGATGAGAAGGCTCTTCAGCTTGCCCGGCGCGCGAGACACCACATAGGCGGTCATGAAGCCGAAGATCAGGGAGATGATCGTCGTCAAGGCCGAGATCTGCAGGGTCCGGAACAGGACGGTCGTGCGGAAGCCGCTGTTGAAATAGGAGATGTAGGGAGCGAAGGCCCCACGCGGGTCCATGAAGGTGCCGGCGATCACGGCCCCGATCGGTACGATCAGGAACGCGATCACGGCGAGTGTGGCGGGCGCCGTCAGCGCCCACCCGGTTGCGCCGTTCCGGCGCCAGAAGCGTCTCGATGTCATGATGACCGGATTATTTCCCGAAGACCTCGCTCCAGGCGTCGAGCCAGTCGCTCTTGGCCGCGTTGAGCTTCTCGTAATCGAGACGCTTCAGCGACGAGATCATCTTCTGGCCATAGGTCCAGCGGGCGGCCTCCTCGGGCTTGAGCTGCACGGCGGTGGCCACCGGAGCATCCACGCCGCGCTCGGCCAGCGTCTGCTGGATCTTGGGATCGAGGATGAAGTTGATGAACTGGTGCGCGAGTTCGGGGTTCGCCGCCCCCTTGGCGATGTTCACCGTGTTGAGGGTGGCGTAGTCGCCCTCCTTCAGCTCGGCCCAGCGCACGGTCGGGACCGCGGCCTGGATCTGGGCGAGGGTGAAGTCCTGGGCCATGGCGACCGAGACCTCCCCGGTGGAGAACAGGTTCACGAGCTCCGAGCCCGTATTGTAGTTCTTGACCACATTGGGCTTCAGCTGCTCGAGAGCCTTGAAGGCCGCGCTCTCGTCCTTGTAAGGATCGACGCCGGCCTTGTTGGCCGCGACGAGAACCGTCATCGGGCCGGCCGTGGTGGTGATGCCCGGCAGGGAGACGCGGCGCTTGAGATCATCGCGCCACAGGTCGTTCCAGGATGTGATCGGGGCCGACACCTTGGCGCTGTCGTAGATGATGCCGACGCGTCCGATGGTATAGGCCGGGCCGTATTTGCCCTGCGGCTCCTTGGCGAGATCGTAGATGCCATTGACGTTGGGGATCTTGGAGCGGTCGACGGGCTGGAACAGCCCCTCCTGGATCCCAAGCTGCGAATAGCTGTCGGTCAGGTAGACGACGTCGACCCCGCTGCCGCCGCGGATCTTGATCTTGTTCAGGCGATCGGCGTTGTTGCCTGTTTCAAAGACCAGTTCGCAGCCGCACTGGGCGCGGAACGGCCTGAGAATGATCTCTTCCAGCTTGTCGCCGTTGAAGCCCCACCAGGAAATCGTCAGGGTCTTGTTCTGGGCCACGGCCGGCCCCCCGGCCAGAGCGGTCAGAACAAGAGCCATGCCCGCCAAAGGTTTCTGCCAACGCCCTACCATCTGAGGATCTCCCGGGTTCCACTGTATCACGGCCAAGGGAAAGGGTGCCGATGCCCTTTACGCGGTCGATGACCGCCCTACGGGGTCCACGCATTAACACAACCACGGCCGCTGGAAAGCCCCGCCCGCCGAGGACCCTGCCTACCTTACAGCCATTCTGCTCAAAAAACCTGCAAATCAAAGGCACCCTATTCGGGAGCCCAGGCACCGGCCGCATTCCGCTTCAGGCGCGGGGTCCGGAGCACCCCCACGACCCGGTCCCGCGCTCCGGGAAAGACGGCCGAGACCGGCTCCTTCCACGCGTCCGTCTGAAGCATCGCCGCCCCGATGGCGACCGGTCGGACGCCACAGGTGTCCAGCAGCCGAAGGGCGGCAGCGATCGAGCGACCGCTGCTGATCACGTCGTCGACCAGCAGCACCTGCCGGCTTTCGACCAGCGGCAGCATGCGCGGATCGAGATAGAGGCGCTTCACCTGCTCGGGACTGGTGATGGAGCTCATCGGGACGGAGAGCTCGTCGCGGTACCAGAACTTGCGCGAGGTCCCGAGCGGGACGTAGCGGGCATGCCCCAGCTTTTTCGCCGTGCCGCTCGCCAGCGTCAGTCCGAGGGTCGGCAGTCCGATCACCACCTCCGGGTCGAAGGGTCGGACCAGTTCGGCGAGGCTGGCGCACAGCGCTTCCTCGACGGCGAAGCCGGCCTGGTTGATGATGAGGGACGCCAGCGCGTGCTCTCCGTCGGCCAGCTCGCGGATCGGAAGACGCAACTGGCGCCCGTCCGCGAAATCGGCCGGGAAGAACCCGCGATGCCCGTCGGACGGCGACGGGTCGAATGTTCGAGGCGGATGGATCTCCTGCCAGAAATCGTGCGGCTGCATCGCTCGTCTCGTTCCTCGAATTGTACAGGATGATTGTCGTGGGTGTTCAGCCGCGTTATCGAACGATTCCGGCCGCAAATCCAGGACGACATCGCGATGCCCCGACAGGACCTCATCCAGGCGGATCTCCCGTTCCTGCGCAGTCTCCGCCAGGACCTCCACGCGCATCCGGAGCTGGGTTTTGAAGAGGAGCGCACGAGCGGGATCGTGGCCTCTTTGCTGGAAGAGGCCGGACTTCGCGTGCATCGGGGCCTAGGTAAGACGGGCGTCGTCGGCACCCTGCAGGTCGGCAGCGGCACGCGGACCATCGGCCTGCGCGCCGACATGGACGCGCTGGCCATGCCCGAGCAAGCCGAGCGTCCCTATAGGTCGAAAATTGCCGGAAAGATGCATGCCTGCGGCCATGACGGGCACACGACCCTGTTGCTCGGCGCGGCCCGTCATTTAGCCAAGAACCGCAACTTCTCCGGCACGGTTCACTTCATCTTCCAGCCGGCCGAGGAAGGCCGGGGCGGCGCCAGGAAGATGGTCGAAGATGGTCTGTTCGACCTCTTTCCCTGCGACGCGGTCTACGGCCTGCACAACATGCCGGGTCTGAGCACCGATGAGATGGCCGTCACCCCGGGCCCGCAGCTCGCCTCGTCCGATACATGGCTCGTGACCTTCAAGGGCGTCGGCACTCACGGAGCAAAACCCCATCTCGGCAAGGATCCGATCACGGCGAGCGGCCACTTCCTCTCCGCGCTCCAGACGATCGTCGGCCGCGTGGTCAATCCGCTGGAGCCCGCCGTGGTCAGCGCCTGCTCCGTCAAGGCGGGCGATCCGCGGGCGCTCAACGTCATCCCGGACGTGGCGGAGATCGGCGGAACGGCGCGAGCCTATTCCGCACAGGTGCGCGACCAGCTCGAAACGGAGATCGAGCGTCTGGCGCGCGGTGTCGCGGTGACGTTCGGGATCGAGGTTTCGTACGAATTCCGCCGCCGCATCCCGCCGGTCATCAACCATGCCGATGCTACGGCCCGCGCGCTCAAGGCGGCGCGGGCCGTATGTGGGGCCAAGGTCCTGACGGATTTCGAGCCCTCGACCGCAGGCGACGACTTCGCGTTCTTCGGCGCGGCCGCGCCGGGAGCCTATGTCTGGCTCGGCAACGGGCCTGCCGTCGACGGAGCCCTGCACCACAACACGGCTTACGACTTCAACGACGAAGCCATTCCGACCGGCGTCGCCTTCTGGGTCGCTCTCGTGGAGCAGGAGCTGGCGGCTTGAGGCCTACCGCCCCCTGACGAGATAGGACTCCGCCTCGCCGGCCGGAGCCTCGTCCCGGCCGCGGCGCCTGTTCTTCTGCCGTCGTGGCTTCGCGCTCCGGTCGCGCCGTGCCTTCTCGTCGGGTTTGCGGCGGTGCGAGACGGAGGTCGCGACGAGCTTCTCCTCGATCTTCGCATTGAGGCTCGCGCGCAGGTCGACGACTGCCTCGACATCGTCGAAGACCTGCGGGTAGCGCTGCGCAAGCCACAGCCAGCTGGTGGCGATCTTCACCCTGGCTTCCAGCTTGAGAAGATCCGTGTTCACGCCGAAATCGGGAGCCTGGACCCTGCCGTACACCGCATGTTGCCGTGCCCAGTCGAGAAGGAGCTCGACCGCCAAGCGCTCGCGACCGTCGACCGGCGCCATGGAGTAGGACAGGCGGTCGAGGATCGGCAGGTCGACCGTATCGAGGAGCGACGCCAGTTCGATCATCTCGTCCATGTCAGCCATGCGCAGATCCGGATGACCTGCGACAAGGTTGTCGTTCAGGTGGCGCAGCACGCGGCCGAGGCGGTCGGTCTGCAAGACTTCGCTTGCAGACAACACCGTCTCCTGGTTCGGACGGACGAACGCCTTGCCACGCAGCTTCGCGGCATCGCCGTTCAGAGCGTTGCGGATGGCGGTCTCGACCTGCGCATAGGCTCCGACCTCCGGCAGCGCCGTCACCAAGCCTTCGTCGTGGTGGCCGAACCGCCCCGCCCGGCCTGCGATCTGCTTGATCTCCATGGCGTTGAGCTGCCGCTCCCGCACGCCGTCGAACTTGCGCAGCGTCGAGAACACGACTCTCCTCAGCGGACCGATGTTCAACCCCATCCCGATCGCGTCGGTTGCGACGAGGACTTCCGCCTCTCCATTGCGGAACCGCGCAGCCTCGGCGCGGCGAACCTCCGGGCCCAGTGCGCCATAGACGGTGGCGACGGTGCGACCGGCCGCGACCAGGCGCGTGCGCAAATCGTGCACGTCGCGGCGGGTGAAGGCCACAACGGCGTCGCCCCGCATCAGCTTGTTGAGATTGGCCGGAACGCCCTCGACGCGCAGCTTGCCCTTGCGCTTGAGAATCTTCACCTCCAGCGGCTCGCCGGTCATGGCCAGCAGATGCTCCACGAGCGGGATCGCTTCGGGGGCGCCGGTCAGAACCACGAGCTTCGCCGGCGCTCCGACCATCGCCTGGGTCCAGGCCCAGCCGCGGCTCGGGTCGCCGAGCATCTGGACCTCGTCGATCACGCACACGTCGACGACGCGGTGCAGATCCAGGGTCTCGATCGTTCGGGCGATATGCGTCGCGCCCTCGGGCAGCACACGCTCCTCGCCGGTGATCATGCCGGCCGCGAAGCCCTGCTCGCTCAGGCGCTCGTAGTGCTCGAGGGCGAGGAGCCGCAGGGGCGACAGGATCTCGGCGGTCTGCGCCTCGCCGGCGAGCCTGAGAGCCTCATGAGTCTTGCCCGAATTGGTCGGCCCTGCCAGGAACAGGAAACGGCGGTCCAAGGACCGCGCTACGGGAAAGATCGCCGCGTAGCTCTCATAGCCCGAGGCTTCCCGGATCTGCGCCTCGCGCAGGTGCCGCAGGCGCCGGGCGGTGGCCTTCGAGCGGAAATCGTCGAGCTTTTGCCGAAGCTTGCGCCCGGCTCCTGCGGGACCGCCCTTGTCCGAGGCATGAACCCGGTCGAGCTTTTCGAGCGCCGAGCGGATGCCGTCAAGGATCGCCTTCCGCTCGTTCGCATCCTCGTAAGCATCGAGATAGGTCTCGAGTTCGTCGCGCCAGCCGGCCAGCTCCTGCTCGCAGGCCGCAAAGGTTGCGTCCCGGAGCTCGATCAGACGAGCCTCGAGCGCCTCGGACGCGGCCGCGAGCTCGGTCCGCTCAACGCGCGCCGGCGCGAGCACGACGGCCGCGACCTCGACAGGCTCTGCGAACGCGTACTCGACCGCGATGTCGACGGGAGCGCCGTCCGGAAGGATCTGCATGGGCCAGCTGAACATCGCCCGGTATCCCGCAAAGACCCGCTCCGGCTTCCATCGTCCGCTCTCGATCCGACGGATGTCTTCGGCGAGATAGATCCCGGTGTTCTTCCGGACCGGCGCGAGAATGCTTTGCCGGCGGCGATGCGCGGCTTCATCCACGGGTTGAGAACTGTCATCGGCCTTCCGGCGGACAGGACCATTGCGCTCAGGCGTCTCGCCTCCTTGCGCGCGCCATGCCGGAACCTCGGCCGCCAGGGCGGCGACGGTGTCCGGGTCGAACATGGGGGCCTCGAAGCTGCGTCCGCGCTTCTGGAAGGTCCGGCGCTCGGCCACGGGGATCAGACCGGCGTCGATCCAGCGCTCGCATTCGGCCGCGCTGGCGAGCAGGATCCCGGGCAGGTGATTGAGACTGACGAGATGTTTCGACTTCTTGGACATTCGGACTTTCGCTGACTGGAGCAGCCCAGGCGGGCCCGCCCCGGCCCATTTCAGGAGCGCCTCACGACGGATCGGTTTCACACCGGTTTCAACACCCGAAAGGCGCAGATGTTTGCGAGGAAGAACTTTCGGCCTGGCCGAGGATCATACCCTTGTGCCGCGGGAGGTGATCTAAAGCATTGGGCGGCCGAATCTTTCTCCCTCTATGTGTCGATGGACCGGGCAGATATCAAGGGATGAGCGTCTTCTTGAGGAAAGACAATCCCAGGGCGGTCAGAAAAGCTGCCTGCTCCTTGTTGGCGGCACCGTGGCCACCATCGTCGGGCTCGTAGAAGAGCACGGGCTGCTCCATGGCTTCGAGCTTGGCCGCCATCTTGCGGGCGTGGCCCGGATGGACCCGGTCGTCCCGCCTCGACGTCACCAGAAGCACGGGCGGGTAGGCCTGGCCCTCCTGGAGGTTCTGATAGGCCGAGAAACCTGCCATGTAAGCCCAGTCCTCGGGACTGTCCGGGTCGCCATATTCGGCCACCCAGCTCGGGCCCGCCAGCAGGCGGGTATAGCGCTGCATGTCGAGGAGCGGCACGGTGCACCAGACCGCCCCGAACAGCTCCGGGTAACGGGTCAGCATGTTGCCGACCAGGAGGCCCCCATTCGAGCCGCCATAGGCTGCAAGCTGCCTTGTCGAGGTAACGCCACGCCCGACGAGATCCCGGGCGATGGCGGCAAAATCATCGTGGGACAGGCGCTTGCCCTCACGCATGCCCGCCTTGTGCCAGGCGGCCCCGAACTCGCCGCCGCCCCGGATGTTGGCGACCACCCAGACATAGCCGCGCTCCAGCCAGGTCTTGCCAATCCCGCCAAGATAGCCGGGCGTCAGGGAAACCGAGAAGCCGCCATAGCCGTAGAGCACGGTCGGCCGCTGGCCGCCCTGCTCCTTCGGGCCGATCTGGTAATAGGGAATGCGCTCGCCGTCCACGGAAGCCGCCTCGTGCCGCGTCACCTCCAGGTTCGAGGCATCGAAGGCGGATGGCGTTTCCTTCAAAACCTCGATCCGCTTGTCCTCGGTCACGAGGGCCAGTTTCGTGGGCTCGATGAAGCTCGAGACCGACAGCAGGAACTCATCCGTCCGCTCGAGCTGGCTCGCATCGAGCGCCATGGCGTGAACGGCCGCTGTCTCCGGCAGGCCGGCCAGCCGCTCCATCTGCCAGGACGTCCCCGGCGTCGCCAGCCAGATCTGGCTGGCCAAATTGTCGAGCACCGTCAGCACGAGGCGGGACCTGGTCCACCAGAACCCTGACAGGACCCGCCTCGGGCCAGGCTCGAACAGCATCTCAAAGCGACGATCACCCGCCATGAACCGGGCGAAGCTGATCGCCAGAAGCGCGTCGGCCGGATAGGTGCGGTCCGGCAGGGCCCAGTCGCTTTTCAGCTTCACGAGCAGCCAGTCCTTCTCCACGTCGAACCGGGCGTCGCGCGGGAGCTCGATGAGAAGCGGATCGCCCTGCTCCTGGGCCAGGTAGCTGATCCCCTCCTCGAAGGTGATCTGGCGCCGGTAGAAGATTCGCTCATAGCCCGGCTCGAGATCGACCGATGCCGAGATGTAGATGTCGTTGAACTCGCCCTGAAACAGCAGCGGAGATTGGTGGAAGTCGGTGCCGCGCTGCCATAGCCGCACCGTCCGCGGATAACCTGAAGCGGTCGCGGCATTGTCGCCGAGGGTCGTGGACACCAGCAATTGATCCCTGTCGAGCCATGTCGCCCCGCCCTTGGCTTCGGGAAGCGCGAAACCATCGTCCACGAAGCGCTTCTCGACGAGGTCGAACTCGCGCACCACGGCCGCATCGGCTCCCCCGCGGGAGAGGCTGACCAGGCCGTAGCGCTGCTCCGGCTGGAGCGTCCCGCACCCTTTCCAGACCCAGTCCGCCCCTTCGTCTTTCGCCAGTGCATCGATGTCGAGCACCGTCTCCCAGGACGGATCCGAGGTGCGATAGCTTTCCATCGGCGTCCGCCGCCACAGGCCGCGCACGTGGTTCATGTCCTGCCAGAAATTGTACAGGAGGCCTCGCCTTCTCGTAATGAACGGAATGTTGTCGGGGCGTGTGGAGATCTCGTAGAGCGCCTGTTTGTCGGCCTGGAAGCCTGCATCGCACAAGGCGGCCTTCGTCATCTCGTTGTGCGCCCGCACCCAGGAGAGCGCCTCATCGCCCTCCACGTCCTCCAGCCAGAGATAGGGATCGGTTTGCTCCTGCATCCGTTCGGCCATGATCGTGCTTTCCGTTCAGGTTGTTGCATTTCGGCGGGCGAGAATCGGTTCGATGGATTATTGGGCACCCCGGGTCCTGGGCAACATGTCGCCGAGAACCGAACCCATCACCATCCGTTGACGATGATTGCATCTGAAGGGGCCGACATGGATCCGTTCGTATCCGCACTCGAAGAACTCTCCGACGCCCTCTTGGCGGGAGAGGATCCGGAGGAGGTCCTTCCCGAGATCGCCGAGGAGCATGGCGTGCCCCTCCCGGCCCTGCGCAACCGGGCCCTGCGGGCGCTGGGCCCGCTCGAGACCTACAAGCAGCGTCAGGCGGAGTTGAAGAAGGAGCGGGACCAGACAGCGCGGCGCCGCGATCCAGTATTTGCGGGTGCGTCCTTCCTGGCCGCGGTGGCGAGCCTCAGCCCCAGGCTCTCGACGGATGAGAGGCAGGCCGAGATTGCGCGCCTGGCTGCCGAGTACGATGTGGACCCGGCCGCGCACAAGGAGGCGATCGAACGCCTGCGCAAGCGCTGAGCCCCGCCACACCCGCCGTTCTCGCCGCCGCAGACTAAACCTCTTTCGCCGGCACGTACTCTGGCACGACCGGCGTCGCCTCTCTTCCAGTACGCCTGCGCTCCCGCGTTACCAGGCGGAAGAACAGCGGCACGAAGAGGACGGCCAGGAAGGTTGCGGCGAGCATGCCGCCGATGACGCCGGTGCCCACCGAGTGGCGGCTCGCCGAGCCTGCGCCCGTCGAGATCGCGAGCGGCACGACGCCGAGGATGAAGGCGAGCGAGGTCATCACGATGGGGCGGAAGCGGAGGCGGGCCGCATCCAGGGCGGCGTCATAGGCAGTTTCCCCTGCCCTATAGCGCTCGGCCGCGAACTCGACGATCAGGATCGCGTTCTTGGCCGCAAGGCCAATCAGGGTGACGAGCCCCACCTGGAAGTAGATGTCATTCTCGATCCCGCGCAGCCAGATCGCCAGGACGGCGCCGAAAACCGCGAAGGGCACGGCCGTGATGACGGCGAACGGCAGCGACCAGCGCTCGTACTGGGCGGCCAGGATGAGGAAGACCATCACGAGGCCCAGGAGGAACCCCTGGGAACCGGTGCCGGCCGATTGCAGCTCCTGATAGGCCGACCCCGTCCAGCCGATGGAGTAGTCGGACGGCAGGGTCTGGGCGACGATCTGCTCCATGGCCGCGATGGCTTGTCCCGACGAGTAGCCCGGCGCCGGATTGCCTTGAATCTTCGCGGCCGGGAAAACATTGAACCGGTCGACCACGTCGGGCCCCACGATGCGGACGGTCGTGAGGAGCACGTTGAGAGGCACCATGGTGCCGTTGTCCGACCGGACGAACACGTGCCGCAGATCGTCGGGCGATTGCCGGAACTCGGCCTCCGACGAGAGACTGACCCTGTAGGTGCGCCCGAACAGGCTGAAATCGTTGACGTAGAGGCTGCCGAACGTGCTCTGCATCGTGTCGAAGATCGCCGAGATCGGCACCCCGAGGGCTTTCGCCTTGTCGCGGTCCACGTCGATCCGATACTGCGGCACGCCGGTGCTGAAGGTCGTGGAAACGCCCGTCACCTCGGGGCGCTGCCCGGCCGCCTGGATGACGCGCTGCGCCGCCTGCGCGAGGTTGTCCAGGCTCCCGCCGGAGCGATCCTGGAGATAGAACTCGAAGCCGCCGGTCGTGCTCAGCCCCTGGATCGGCGGCGGGTTGAACCCGATGGCGACGCCGTCGCGGAAGTTCGCGTTGAGGGCTGCAAACGAAGGGGCGAGATTACGGGCGTCGAGCCGGGGGTCGGTGCGCTCGGACCAGTCCTTCAGCGACACGAAGGAGACGCCGGCATTGGTCTTCTGCGCGCCGGACAGGAGATCGAACCCCGCCAGGGTCACCACATCGGCCACGGCGGGGTTCTGCATGACCCCTTCGGTCACCTTTCCGGTCACCGCAAGGGTGCGGTCGAGCGATGCCGCAGGCGGCAGCGAGGTCACGACGAAAACCGACCCGAGATCCTCTGCCGGGACCAAGCCGCCCGGCACCCGCTCGAACAGCCACCAGGTCGCGCCGAGCATGACCGCGATGATAACCGATCCGGCCACGGCGTGGCGCAGGAAGAAGGCCGTGCCGGCCGTGAAGGTGCGCGTCACCCGGTCGAAGCCCCGATTGAAGATCCGGAACGGGAGCCAAGGCTCCCGATGCCCTTCCTTGAGCAAGAGGGCACACAGAGCCGGCGTGAGCGTCAGTGCGACGATGCCGGAAATCACCACCGACACCGCGATGGTCACGGCGAACTGGCGGTAGAGCTCCCCGGCGAGGCCGCCGAGAAAGGACACAGGGATGAAGACCGCGCACAGCACGAGCACCACGGCGATCACCGGGCCGCTCACCTCCTGCATGGCCTGGATCGCGGCCTCGCGGGGAGGCTTACGCTCCGTCGTCATGATGCGCTCGACGTTCTCCAGCACGATGATCGCATCGTCGACCACGATGCCGATAGCCAGGATCATGCCGAACAGGGTGAGCAGATTGATCGAAAAGCCGAGAAGATACATGCCTCCGAACGTGCCGATGATCGATACCGGAACGGCGAGCAGCGGGATCAGCGTCGCGCGCCAGTTCTGCAGGAAGAGGAAGACCACGAGCACGACCAGAACGATCGCCTCGATGAAGGTCCTGACCACCTCCTCGATGGAGACCTCGATGAACCGTGTGGTGTTGAACGGCACATCGTAGCGCAGCCCCTCCGGAAAGCGCTGCGCCAGTCGGTCCATCGTGGCGGCAACGGCGTTCGACACCTCCAGGGCGTTGGCATCGGGCTGAAGGTAGATGCCGATCGGAACGGTCGGGGCTCCATTGAGCGATGCGACTGTCGAATAGTTCTGGGACCCGAGCTCGACCCTGGCCACATCCCTCAGGCGCAGCGCTCCGCCGTTCTCGTCCGAGCGCAGGATGATCTGCTCGAACTCGCGTGGGTCGGCCAAGCGCCCTTGGGTCGTGACCGAGTAGGTGAAGGCCTGCTGGCCGGGACTCGGCTCCTCGCCGAATCGCCCCGCGGCAAACTGGGCGTTCTGGTCGCGGATGGCGGCGGCGATGTCGCTCGGTGTCAGGTTGTATTGGGCGACCTTGTCGGGCTTCAGCCAGATCCGCATGGAGTAATCGGAGGCGCCGAAGAGCGAGGCATCGCCCACCCCCGGGGTGCGCCTCAGCTCGTCGATGATGTTCACCAGCGCATAATTGGAGATGTAGATCGTGTCGTAGCGCCGATCCGGCGACGACAGCGCCACGATCTGGAGGATGGAGGACGACCGCTTGGTCACCGTCACACCCTGGCGGCGCACTTCCTCGGGAAGAACCGCGGTCGCCCGCTGGACGCGGTTGTTGACGTTGATCGTCGCCTGATCGGCATCGATGCCGGTCTGGAAGAACACCGACAGGCTCATGGTCCCCGAGCCGGTCGACGTCGATTGCATGTAGATCATGTCCTCGACGCCGTTGACCTGCTGCTCGAGCGGGGCCGCAACCGTTTCAGCGATGGTTTGAGCGCTGGCGCCCGGATAGGTGGCGGAGACGACGACCTGCGGGGGAACGATCTCGGGGTACTGGGAGACCGGCAGCACCCGCATGGCGATCAGGCCGACGAGCACGATCACGATCGACAGGACGGAGGCGAAGATGGGCCGGCCGATGAAGAATTTGGAGATCATGGCCGGGCTCCGGACGGCTGTCCGTTGGCCGTTCCGGTCGTCTGCGCGGCCTGCGGGTCGATCGGCACCGGCCGGACGGCTTGGCCCGGCCGCACCCGGATGACGCCATCGACCACGACCCGCTCGCCGCCCTTCAGGCCGGACTGGACAACCCACCCCTCGGCCACTTCCGGTCCCAGCCGGACCGGCACCGCCTGTGCGACGTCGTTCGCTCCGACCACGTAGATCGACGGCCCCTGGGGCCCTTGGCTCACGGCCTGTCGGGGCACGACGATAGCCTCGGGCAACGTGATGCCGATCAGGCGAACCCGTACGAACTGGCCCGGCAGCAGGGCGCCGTCGGGGTTCGGGAAGATCACCCGCGCCTGGATCGTCCCGGTCTGCGGGTCGACCCGCTGGGCGGCGGTGTCGATCCTGCCGGTTTGCGGGTAGCCGGCCCCCTGGCTGAACTGCAGCTCAACCTTAAGGTCTTTCTCGGAAATGGGTTTCTCCCGCCGCTCGTTTAGGGCGCGAAACTCCCGCCCCTCCTCGTCCGTGAAAGAGAAGTTCACATAGGCCGGGTCGAGCTGGGAAATGGTCGTCAGAAGCGTCTGTTGGGCTTGGATGAGGGCTCCCACGGGAGGTGATTCCAGGGCGGTGATTCCGGCCGCGGGCGCCGTGACGGTGGTGTAACCGAGGTTCAGCCGCGCATTCTGGACCTCGGCCTCGGCGAGTTGCACGCCGGCGCGGGCCTGGTCGCGCTGGGAGCGCGCCTCCTCGAGCTGCACGTCCGTCGACACGCCGCGCCGGGCCAGCGGCTCGATGCGGTTGAAGTTCTCCTCGGCTTGGCGCAAGGCCGCCTGGGCCTGCAGCAACTGCGCCTCCGCACGGCTCAGGGCCACCTGATAGCTCGCCGGATCGATTCGGAAGAGCACCTGATCCTGCTTGACGGGCGCCCCCTCGTCGAACTCCCGCTTGAGCAGGAGACCGCCGACACGCGGGCGCACCTCGACGTCGCGGAAGCCCGCCACGCGACCGGCGAAGACGACGGGAAACGGCACTTCCGCCGGCTGGGCGACGATGACGCCGACCTGGGGTGGAGGCTGGGTCGGCGCCCCGGAGGCCTGCATCCGCGCGGCATTCTCCGGCGAGCGGCTCATGTAGAGATAGACGCCACCGGCCAGCGCCAAGCCTAACACGGCAATGAGAAGGATGCGCCTGACCAATGTGCCCTCCAGACCTCGGTACGAACTGCCCCGATTGGACGCGTTGACCTTGAGCGATTCATCAAAGGCGAGCGGCAGGCCGCAGATCTCCGACCCTAGGCATGAACATCTGGGTGATGCCTGGGTTCCGCGACGGACCGGCCGGCTTCCGGCACCCGGCCCAAGGACACCTGCGGCACTTTAACTTGTGTTAACAAAATCTTTCCTTGTGTCGGGTTTCTGACAGACGAACAGCGATGCTTCGGTATCATCCGCGGCAAACACGACAACGAACAAGTCACCGGGGGCACAATCATGGCCATCCGTACGCCGTCCGCTCCTTCATCGAAGGCGGTGGGCTGCGCCGGACCATGGAGTGCTTGATGAAGAGCAAGAAACGAAAGCCCGTTACCTCCGAGGTCCGGCGCACAGCCAGGCTCGAGCGTGAGCTCAAGGCCGTGGAAGCGCAGATCGCCCTGCTGGAGAAAGACACCCGTCTCGATCTCGCCACACAGGATCATTTTGTCCTATGGAGGCGTCCGAACCTTTTTGCTCCCTGGCCATTGGGGCTGCAGCACTAGTTGAAAACCCACACCCACCATGGAGCCGCCTGCGCCAAGCGCAGGATCATGTCTCACTGGAACCTGGAGAGCGGATCATGAACACGCGTAAAATCACTCAGGCCCCACCCGACAGGGCACGGGATCTCTTTGAAAAACTTCTGGCGACGTCGGACAACGCGGTCAAAACCCGTGAGCGTCTGTTCTCGGAGCTCCAGGAGGAGCTGACTCTTCTGGCGACCCTGCAGGAGCAGCATCTCCTGCCGGTTCTGCGCCGGCACGGAATGGAAGACCTCGCCCGCCAGGCTCTCGGCGATCATGAGGAAACCACCGCACTTCTGACCGATCTCGAGCACATGCCGAAGAACAACGGCGATTTCCTCGCCAAGGTAGCCGAGCTGAGAAGGGTGTTCCAGCAGCATATCCGTGACGACAGAAAGGAGCTTCTGCCTGCAGTGCTCAAGGTACTGAGCGACGACGAGGCCGAAGCGGTCGCCGAGAAGGTGGAGGACGACATGGTGGCATTCGATGAAAGCAAGCGCTCCGAGGCGCGCCGCCTCCGCGAGCCGGTCGAAACGGTTCAGCGCGTCACCGAGGATCTCGCCGAGAGCGTGCGAGCCGGGACCGACGGTGCCCAAAGCATCGCCAAGTCGATGCAGCAGGTCGTCGAGAACAGCTTCGGGTTGTTTTCCGAGCTCGCCCGCCGCTCGACGGGCCAAGCCATGCAGATGTTCGGTCGTTCCGATGGGGAGGCACGCGGCCTCGCGGCACAGGATTCCGGCGGCACGACGGGCGCAGTCCAGCCGAACGCGGTTCTCGTGCGCGGCTTTCAGGACGTGTCGCGGGAGTGGTTCGAACTCAGCCAGAAGCGGCTGCAGACGAATCTCGACGGGCTGAATGCCCTCGCCCGCTGCCGCTCCCTGAACGACTTCGTGACGGTTCAAAGCTCTCTCATCCGGGACAATCTGGAGCAGACCGTCGACAACAGCCGCCGCATGGCGGAACTCACGATGCAGCTGACCGACGAGGCCGCCCGCAACGCCACGGTCGAGGTGAAGCAACTCGCGGAACGGGTCGGCCGGGCGGCCTGACCTCCGGACGCAATGACGCCCCCGGCCAAGGGCCGGGGGCGCCACTGGCGTCCTGCGCCAAGAGAGTTCAGAGCTGCTTGTCGGACCGGTCGAGGGCTGCCGTCCAGCGATGCGGCCAAAAGGCCAGGACAGCAACCACGAAGGTCAGCAGGAGGAGGGCCACCATCATCTGGGCCACTCCGAAGATCGGGGCGTCCTTGGCGACAAACCAGCTCGTGACGACGCCGGCGGCAACCATCAATATCCGGACGATCCAGCTGATCATGTGTGCCTCCACGGCCCGCACGGACCAAGACAGTTTCTCCAGACTAACCGTCAATCCGTTTGGCATTATGGCAGGTATCCCGCTTCCGCGTTCGACCGGATCGAGGCCGATCCGGCCAAGGCACGACAGCCTGAAGGAAAGCACGCGAAGGCAATTCTGTAGCGCCAAGCTGCCCCATCCCGACCAAAGTCGTGGCGCTAACTTAGGTTAACTCCCCGCAGGAATCGCAGGCTTCAAGAACACCGTCGGAGGAAGCCATGGCCAGTGCTGTCGGACGTGCCCGTTTCGAGAGTGTGTCGCACAGGAGCGGGTTCTACGCGCCCGATCTTCTCCCACGGCTGCAAGCAGTTCTCGCGGACCTCGCGGATCTCGACTTCGCCTACGAGAAACGCCTCGATGCCGTCAGGCAGAGTTCCGAGGACGAAGGCCGCAAGAGCGCGATGATCGCGAGCCTCCGGCATGAGCACCGGGAGCGGCGAGCCCCCTTTGTCCGGGAACTCACGGCGCTCAAGGAGCAGATCGAGGCGACCTTCGCCTGACGGGACCAGGACCCCGGTCGCGGCGGCTTCCCCTAACGGGCAAGCACCTGCGCGGCCTTCTTCGTCGTGTCGACAGCCTCCGATACCCGTCCGACCGCTGCCGATATGGCCCCGATGCTGCCGGCGATGCGCGTCACGGCGTGGGACGCATCCTGCATGTTTGACGACATCTCCTGCGTGACGGCGCTCTGCTCCTCGACAGCGGTGGCTGCGCCAACTACGTGGGCCCGCATGGTTTCGATGGATCCGCGAATTTTCGCGAGCGCCTCGACCACTCCGCTCGACACGTTCCGGACCCCGTCGATCTCCGTGGAGATCTGCTCGGTTGCCCGGGCCGCCTGGGAGGCCAAATTCTTCACCTCGCTTGCAACCACCGCGAAGCCGCGACCTGCCTCGCCGGCTCGGGCGGACTCGATCGTCGCATTCAGGGCCAGCAGGTTGATCTGACCCGCGATGCTCTGAATAAGGCCGATGATGCCTCCCATCGCCTCCGCGGTGGCGGAGAGTTTATTCGTATATTCGTTCGCGCTTTCCGCTTCGGCAAAGGCGATGTCGGTCGCTGCGCGGGAGGTCGCCATGCTCTGGGCAATCTCGCGAACCGAGGCGGCCAGTTCCTCCGACGCGGAGGCCATCATCTGGACATTGCTGGAGGTCGCGGTCGCCGCTTGGCCGGCTGAGATCGCCTCCTGAGAGGATTGGCCGACGGCCACATCGATGTCGCCGAAATTGGTCTCGATCATGCCCCTGAGACTGATCAGAAGTCCGACCTGCTGGGTCACGTCGGTCGCATATTTCACGACCTTGTATGGGCGTCCGCTAGCGTCCAGGATCGGGTTGTAGCTCGCCTCGATCCAGATCTCCCGCCCGCCTTTCCCGATCCGCTTGTACTGGGCCGCCTGAAACTCGCCGCGCTTGAGCCGGCGCCAGAATTCCAGGTATTCCGGACTGGTCCTCTGTCCCGGCTCGACGAACATGCTGTGGTGCCGTCCCTGGATTTCGGAAAGAGTGTACCCGACGGCTGCGAGGAAGTTGTCATTCGCGTCGAGGATGTTTCCATCGAGATCGAACGAGATCACGGCCTGAGACTTCCCGATCGCCTCGACCTGCCCCTTCAGATCGGCCTGCTCGTCCATCTGTTGTGTGATGTCGGTCGCGAACTTGACGATCTTGAAGGGCCTTCCGTCTCGCCCGAGCAGCGGATTGTAACTCGCCTCGATCCAGACCTCCCGGCCGCCCTTGCCGAGGCGCCTGTACCGCGCCGCCTGATACTCGCCGGCTCTGAGCCTGCGCCAGAACTCAACGTAATCTGCCGTCTCGCGGTAGGCAGGCTCGACGAACATGCTGTGATGCCGCCCCTGGATTTCCGCGAGGGAGTAGCCGACAGTGCAAAGAAAATTCTCGTTGGCGGTCACAATGGTACCGTCAAGATTAAATTCAATAATCGCTTGCGCTCTGTCGAGAGCTGCAAGTCTTGCTTCCGCTTCGGATCGCGCTAGAGACAAAATGCCCAACATGGATCGACTCCGATACGCAACACCAAAATAAAGCTCGCCGCAACACTGCGACCGTTGCTGTCATCAAGGGTGCGGAGAAAATGATAACGACCGGTAAGCGCGGGCCTAAGTAATTCCACTTAGACTGACGCCATGCTCCCGGTTGTTTGCAGATTCGCCGTCGCGAACACTTCTGCCCATGTCGCGCGTCGAGTGGAACGAAGCCAATCCGCTCAACGCGCTCGACCATCATGTGGACGAATTTCGAAGGGATCCTTCGATGTCATCCAGTGCGCAACGGCCAACGCCCGGGAGATCGACATGCCGGCTCCTACATCCTCCACACCCATGGGGAGCCGGAAATTGCCCCCGCAAGCCGCCCTGCTGCCGATTCAGCCGGCTGCGGCTGACGCCTCGGCGACCGGGCTGCCGTCGGACCTGGGACCCTGGGACGGTGCGGAGCTCCACCGGCTCAGGGACACGCTCGATCATATCGCCCATGCCGGGCTTGCGCGCCTGACCGGCGGGCTCTCGCCCGCAGCCATCGTCGATGCCTATATGGATTGGGCCGTCCATCTTGCCATTTCGCCGGGCAAGCATGTCGAACTCGCCACCAAGGGCGTGCGCAAATGGGCGCGGCTGGCGCAGTTCGCCTCGCGCTACGCGGTCGATGGCGGCGCCTGTGAGCCCTGCATCGAGCCGCCGCCCCAGGACCGGCGCTTCGCCGAGACGGAATGGTGGCGCTGGCCTTTCAACCTCGTTCAGCAGAGTTTTCTACTGCAGCAGCAATGGTGGGACGATGCGACAACGGATGTGGACGGGGTGACCAAGCAGCATCAGGCAGTCGTCGAGTTCATCACGCGACAGATCCTCGACATGGCCTCGCCGTCGAACTTCATTGCGACCAACCCGGTGGTTCAGCGCCGCATCCTTGAAACCGGCGGCCAAAATCTCGTGCAGGGCCTTCGCCATTTCCTCGAAGACTGGGAGCGGATCGTCCGCTCCAGGCCACCTGCCGGTACGGAAGTCTTCCGTCCGGGCCGGAACGTCGCCGTGACACCCGGACGGGTGATCTACCGCAACGATCTCATCGAATTGATCCAGTATGCGCCGACGACCAGGAAGGTGCGGCCGCAGCCGATCCTGATCGTGCCGGCCTGGATCATGAAGTACTACATCCTGGATCTTTCGCCCGAGAATTCCCTGGTCCGCTATCTCACCGAACAGGGCTTCACGGTGTTCATCATCTCCTGGAAGAACCCCGACGTCGGCGATCGGGATCTCGGTCTCGACGAGTACCGCCGGCTCGGCATCATGGCGGCCCTCGATGCCGTGAATGCCATCGTGCCCGACCGGAACGTCCATGCGGTCGGCTATTGCCTCGGCGGCACGCTTCTGTCGGTCGCCGCCGCCGCCATGGCGCGCGATGGCGACAAGCGTCTCGCATCCCTGTCGCTCCTGGCCGCGCAGGCGGACTTCCGCGAGGCTGGGGAACTCACGCTCTTCATCAACGAAAGCCAGCTGCACTTCCTTGAAGATCTGATGCGAAGCCAGGGTTTTCTCGATACCCGGCAGATGGCCGGCGCTTTCCAGCTTTTGCGGTCGAACGACCTGATCTGGTCACGCCTCGTCCGGCATTACCTGATGGGCGAGCGCACGCCCTTGAACGACATCATGGCCTGGAACGCCGATGCGACGCGGATGCCCTACCGCATGCATGCGGAATACCTGCGGCAGCTCTTCCTCAACAACGACCTCGCCGAAGGACGCTTCGACGTCGACGGCCGCCCGATCGCCATCAGCGACATCCGCGCGCCGATCTTTGCGGTCGGCACCGAGCGCGACCACGTGGCCCCATGGCGTTCGGCGTTCAAGATCCATCTGCTTGCCGACACCGACGTGACGTTCCTCCTCACGACGGGCGGACACAACGCCGGCATCGTGGCTGGCCCGAGCCGGACCAGCGGGAGCTTCCAGGTTCTCACACGATCCTCGGTCGGCCACTACCTCGATCCGGACACCTGGATCAAGATCGCTCCTCGCTTCCAGGGCTCGTGGTGGCCAGAATGGAGTCACTGGCTCACGCTGCATTCCGGAGAGCTCGTCGAACCGCCGGACATGGGAGCCCCTGATGGAGGCTATCCCGTCCTCTGCGACGCCCCCGGCACCTATGTGATGCAGACCTGACGCAAGACCGCGCCGCCCTCTCGGAAGCGCCCGCCGTTCAGACCTGCATGCGTCGATACAGGGTGCTGCGGCTGACGCCGAGCCGGCGGGCGGCAAGGGACACGTTGCCCCTGGCGGCCCGCAGAGCATCCTGCATGGCCGTGGTCGTGACGGCCTCCAGGGTCGCCTGCCCTCTCCCACGCGGGAACGCGGGCCTCTCGGGGGTTGCTGCGCCCGCGCGCAGGTCCGGCGGCAAGGCGTCGACGGTCAGGGTCTCGCCGGGTTCGCAGAGCGCCATCATGGCCCTGAGGCAGCCGACCAGCTGACGGAAGTTGCCTGGCCAGTCGTAGGTCACGAGCCGCTCCCGGCATTCCTGTGCCATGACGATCCCTTGGGTTTCTGCCCCGAGGTCGTCCCATATCTGCTCGATCAGCTGCACGCGATCCGAGCGATGGCGAAGCGGCGACAGCTCGATCGTGTATTGTGCGATCCGGAAGTAGAGGTCCGAACGGAACGCGCCCGCCTCGACGAGATCCCACAGGTTCCGGTTGGTGGCGCAGATCAGCAGGAAATCGACCGGGACCGGCCGCCCGCCGCCGAGCGGCACGACCTCCCGCTCCTGCAGGGCGCGCAGGAGCTTCGTCTGCAGGGCCAATGGCATGTCGCCGATCTCGTCGAGGAACAGCACGCCCCCATCGGCCTCCCGCAGCGTGCCTTTCGACCCGCCGGGCCGCGCGCCCGTGAAGGCTCCGGCCTGATAGCCGAACAGCTCGGCCTCCATGAGGGTTTCGGGCAGAGCCGCGCAGTTCACCGCGATCAGCGGCTTGCCGGACCGCCCGCTCCTGGCATGCACGGTGCGGGCGAAGACCTCCTTGCCGGTCCCGGTTTCACCGCGGATGAGAACGGGAACGGCCGCATCGACCAGCCGGACCGCGCGAGTCAGGGACCGTGTGGTCTCGGGATCGAAGATGGGGCTCGGGGCTGGAGAAGGGCCGGATCGTGCCACGCGGGCACGCGGCGCTGTGGCTCTTCTGAACCCCTCGAGGCGGCCCACCAGTGTGGTGCCGTTCTCCCGCTTGAGGCTTCCGTTCTCGACCAGGCTGGCCAGTTGCTCGCGGAACAGGTCCGCCCAAGTGGCCCTGCCAATATCGTCGAACCGTCGGCCGATGAGCGCCAAGCCGTGCCGGTTGGCCGCCTTGAGCCGTCCGTCCTCGAAGACCAGGATGCCTTCCCGGGACGTCCCGAGCATGGCCGGATCCACATGGAGCCGCACCACGTCGGCGCCGGCGAACCCCTGCTCGAAGAGCCGGTGCTCGATCTGCTCGGCCGCCAGCTTCACGAGGCCGAGGGCGTGGGCATGATGCGTTTCGGCCGGGCCGGAAAGATCCAGGACACCCAGCACGTTTCCCTGGGGGCCCATGATCGGAATGGCCGAGCAGCTCAGGATCCGGTTGCATTCGAGGTAATGCTCCGCGCCGCGGACCTCGATGGGCGATCCTTCGGCCAGGGACGTCCCGATGGCGTTCGTACCCACCACCTGTTCGCTCCAGGGCACTCCGGGCCGCAAGGCGACCCGGGCCGCCCGCTCCGCGAAGTCCAGGCTTCCGATCGTGTCGAGGACGAGACCCGAGGCATTGGTGAGGATGACGATGCTGTCCGTCGCCTGGGCGTCCGCATAGAGCGCTTCCACCTCCGGCCGGCACAGGCGCTTGAATGCCTCCGCCTCTCCGGCCGTCAGCGCGAACTCGTACGCCGTCAGGGGCTCCGGAAGCGCGTTGGCCCGCCCTTCGAGACCCAGAGCCTGACAGCGGGTCCAGGACCGGAGAATGGATTGCGGGATCAGCCCGCCGGGAACGGCCTTCTGCGAGAAGAAGCGCTGGCGGGCATGCTGGATCGGATCTGGAGTCAAGTGGCGTCCTCCCGTCCCGGTGTCGCAAATTGCAACAGGTGTTGCAGATGCGTTTCTTTCCGCGACAGAGTCCATGATAAGCGAAGCTGAGGCAAAAAGAAGTCACCTGGAGCAGACAGGCCGATCGGGCGTCGCCGCCCCTGCTCTCTCAGAGACTTACCGCGGCGCAAAAGGAGACCCGACCCGCGGAGCGCGCTCTGGCACGGAACTTGCTCAGGCTGGCTTGTTCATCCAGGGAGGAAACCAATGAACAAGCCAGAATTTCTCAGCGCCTCACGTGCGCCGTTCAAAGACCGCTACGGCAACTTCATCGGCGGGCAGTGGGTCGAGCCGGTGAACGGCCGCTATTTCGAGAACACCTCACCGGTCACCGGCAAGGTGGTGTGCGAGGTCGCCCGCTCCGACAAGGACGACATCGAGAAGGCTCTCGACGCGGCCCATGACGCCAAGGATGCCTGGGGCAAGACGGCGCCAGCCGAACGGTCCCGCATCCTCAACGAGATCGCAAACCGGATGGAAGCGAACCTCGACACGCTCGCCCTGGCTGAGACCTGGGACAACGGCAAGCCGATCCGTGAGACCACCGCGGCCGACATCCCGCTCGCGATCGACCACTTCCGGTACTTCGCCGCCTGCATCAGGGCTCAGGAAGGCTCGGTCGCGGAGATCGATCACGACACGGTCGCGTACCACTTCCACGAGCCGCTCGGCGTCGTCGGGCAGATCATTCCCTGGAACTTCCCGATTCTGATGGCGACGTGGAAGCTCGCGCCGGCTCTCGCGGCCGGCAACTGCGTCGTCCTCAAGCCGGCCGAGCAGACCCCGGCATCGATCCTGGTCTGGGCCGAGCTGGTGGGCGACCTGCTGCCGCCCGGGGTGCTGAACATCGTCAACGGCTATGGGCTTGAGGCCGGCAAGCCCCTCGCCTCGAGCTCACGCATTGCCAAGATCGCGTTCACCGGGGAGACCACCACGGGCCGCCTGATCATGCAATATGCGAGCCAGAACCTGATCCCGGTGACGCTCGAGCTCGGCGGAAAGTCGCCCAACATCTTCTTCAACGACGTGACGGCCGAGGACGATGATTACCTGGACAAGGCCATCGAAGGTTTCGTGATGTTCGCCCTCAACCAAGGCGAGGTCTGCACCTGCCCGAGCCGGGCGCTGATCCAGGAATCGATCTATGACCGCTTCATGGAAAAGGCCCTCAGGCGCGTCGAGGCAATCAAGCAGGGGAGCCCCCTCGACCCGTCGACCATGATCGGCGCCCAGGCGTCGAGCGAGCAGCTGGAGAAGATCCTCAGCTATATCGACATCGGCAAGCAGGAAGGCGCCGAGGTGCTGACCGGGGGCGAGCGCAACACCCTGCCGGGCGATCTGGCCGGCGGGTACTACGTGAAGCCGACGGTGTTCCGCGGCCATAACCGGATGCGGGTCTTCCAGGAGGAGATCTTCGGGCCGGTCGTCTCCGTCACCACCTTCAAGGACGAGGACGATGCGCTCGCGATCGCCAACGACACCCTCTACGGCCTCGGCGCCGGCGTCTGGACCCGCAACGGCAACCGCGCCTACCGCTTCGGCCGCGCGATCCAGGCCGGCCGCGTCTGGACGAACTGCTACCATGCCTATCCGGCTCATGCGGCCTTCGGGGGCTACAAGCAGTCGGGCATCGGCCGCGAGACGCACAAGATGATGCTGGACCACTACCAGCAAACCAAGAACCTCCTGGTCAGCTACAGCAGCAAGGCCCTGGGCTTCTTCTGATCATACAGCGCACCGGGGCGGGAGCGATCCCGCCCCGGCCTTCCTGCACCGGAGAAGCACCATGGACGGCGAGATTCTACGGGTCATGGCGACGCCTGCGGCGCTCGACCTGATCGCGACCCTGCGGACGGAATACGGACCGGTCCTGTTCCACCAGTCCGGCGGCTGCTGCGACGGCTCCTCGCCCATGTGCTACCCGCAGGGCGACTACATCGTCGGGGACGAGGACGTGCTCCTCGGGACCATCGGCGAGTCACCGTTCTACATGAGCCCTTCGCAATACGAATACTGGAAGCACACCCAGCTGATCATCGACGTGGTGCCGGGCAAAGGCGGTATGTTCTCCCTGGAGAACGGCCGCGGCGTTCGCTTCCTGACCCGGTCGCGCCTGTTTACCGACGAGGAGGCGGCAGCCCTCCACCTGACCGGCTTGTCGGCCTGACCCGCCGGCAGCGACGTCTCCTGTCCATCACCGTCCCTGGGGCTGCGTGCGCAGCCTGCACTGATACCCGACGAAACACTGCGGGTTGTCGGCGGTCGGCACCCAGGCCGGCTCGATCGTCTCGCCCAACGCACAGCGGTTCGTGCCGCTGACATACCGGTCGTAGGTGTAGGGACCCGTGCCCAGCACGATGGCGCCCTGGGCCGCGACGAGACCGGCCGCACGGGAACAGCTCATCGCGGTGCTGACGGGTCTGCTTTGCGACCACGCTTCGGTGACGATGAGCAGCATGGGAAGGATCACAGCGAGCTTGAGCATCGAACCAATCCTTGGTGTCCAGGAGACCGGGTGTCCACGAGACTGGAAGCTTGGGCATGCGACCCTTATGGTCAAGGAACCTTCCATTCACAGGATCGTCAGATCGGACGGTCTGCGCCTGGTGACCGAGATTCGGGACGGCCCGTGACGTGGAGGCGAGGACGACTTCGCGCGAGCCTTGAAACCGGTCCTTCTCAGACCAGTTGATGTCGGGCCCGCCGTCCGGCCCGCGCCCTGTCGTCCTTTCAGACCCGGAGATCGTCCTATGCAGCAGCGTCAGCTTGGTCAGTTGCAGGTACCCGCCCTCGGCCTCGGCTGCATGGGCATGTCCGAGTTCTACGGCAGCGGCGACGAGGCCGAGTCCATCGCCACGATCCATCGTGCCATCGAGCTTGGCGTGACCTTCCTCGACACCGCGGACATGTACGGCGTCGGCCGCAATGAGGAACTCGTCGGCCGCGCCATCGCCGACCGGCGCGACAAGGTGGTTCTCGCCACGAAGTTCGGCAACGTGCGGGGCCCGAACGGGGAGCGCCTCGGCATCAGCGGCAAGCCCGACTACGTGCGCCAAGCCTGCGAGGCGAGCCTGAGGCGCCTGAAGGTCGATGTGATCGATCTCTACTATCAGCACCGGGTCGACCCCGAGACGCCCATCGAGGACACGGTCGGGGCGATGGCCGACCTCGTGCGCGACGGCAAGGTCCGCTATCTCGGCCTGTCGGAAGCCGGCCCGCAGACGATCCGGCGTGCCCATGCGGTTCATCCCATCACGGCGCTGCAGACCGAATACTCGCTCTGGAGCCGGGAGCCTGAGGACGAAATCCTGCCGACCGTGCGCGAGCTCGGCATCGGCTTCGTGCCCTATTCGCCGCTCGGCCGCGGCTTCCTCACCGGGCAGATCAAGAGCGTTGACGATCTCGCGGCCGACGATTTCCGCCGGATCTCGCCACGGTTCCAGGGCGAGAATTTCCAGAAGAACCTCGACCTCGTGCGCGAAGTCGAGGCCATGGCCCAGGAGAAGGGCTGCGCGCCCTCTCAGCTCGCGCTCGCCTGGGTACTGGCGCAGGGCAACGACATCGTGCCGATTCCCGGCACGAAGCGCCGCCGCTATCTGGAGGAGAATGCCGGCGCGCTTGACGTGAGTCTCACCGAGGACGATCTGGCGCGCATAGACCGGATCATCCCGCCGGGAGCTGCGGCGGGCACACGCTATCCGGAGCCGGGCATGAAGATGGTCGGGCTCTGAGGCGAGCCACCCGACGGAGGGAACGCTCTGTGGCGGCTCATTCAGGCAATGTGTCTGAATGAGACCCGCGCAATCCGGCTAAGTCATTGATAAGGATGGCGACTCCGGTAGGGCTCGAACCTACGACCTGCCGCTTAGAAGGCGGCTGCTCTATCCAGCTGAGCTACGGAGCCATCCGGACGTGGGTCCTGCCCTAGTGGGTCCAGGGACCGACGCGGTTGAACTTGAAGTTGTCGGAATAGGAAATCGTCCGCCGCTTCACCTCATGCGGCTCCTCGACCCGGTAGGCGATGCCCTCGCGCTCCGCATAGGCCATGGCCTCTTCCTTGGTGTCGAACCACAGGCGGAGCTGCTGGCGGGTGTCGCCCGAGCTCGTCCAGCCCATGAGGGGCTCGATCTCGCGGGGCTTGTCCTGCTCGAAGACGAGAAGCCATTGCTTGGTCCGGGCCAGACCGGACTGCGTTGCAGACTTGGCGGGCTTGTAGATCCGTGCAGGCATCGGTTTCGGACTCTCTCCAAGGCTCATCCGGTGAAGATGGTCGGGGCGGCAGGATTTGAACCCGCGACCCTCTGCTCCCAAAGCAGATGCGCTACCAGACTGCGCTACACCCCGTTATCCTCAACAGCTTGGTTTCTCTATCGATTTGAGAACTGGTCCGCAAGGGGTCAAGTTCCAATGCACAGACCCGACGGATCGTCGAGCGTCTGACCCGCAACGCGCTGCCGCTCGGCTCCATGGTATGTCGACGGTGTGACCGGCGGCTCTCGGCCAGAGAGGATGGATGAGCCCCGAGCCGTTGAACGTCGTGGGGACGCTTCATCCCGGCTCGGCAAAAACCCGCGCAAGCCTTTGAAGTGATGCAACATATCGCGGACCGGAATGGCGCTGTTCCCCTTACGATCGGATGGAACGCCGAGGGGACCATCAAAGTTGATGACTTTGCAGCGCGACAGGCAGCCTCACGACCTGCGCGCAATTCAAGGAGCCGCCATGCCCACCGTCATTGCCATTGAAGCGAAGCCCGTTGAATTCGAGAATGTTAGCAGCGGCTTTCTTCACCTTTACCTCGTCAAGACTGTGACCGACGACCAAGGGGCCGTGATATCCGAAGAGGTCATCCGGGGCTCTCGGGTGAGCGGCGACGACCTTGGAACGATTGCCGGGGCGAATCTCGCGACGTCCCCGGACAGGCGAGGATCCGACACGCTCGAGGAGCGGCACCGCACGGTTCTCGATCTCGGCGGACGGAACGCCGACGAGGTCTGGCAGGTCATGGTTCAACACGCCGCGAATATCGACAAGGCTGATTTGCGGTACAGCCTGGATATCGCTCAGTCGGTGCCGGGCTATGATGTGAACAGCAACTCGGTTGTCGCATCCGTCCTTCATTCTGTCGGGCTCGACTGGACCAAAAGCCTTCCGGCCGATGTCAGCCGGTCCGATGTCCCTCTGTATGGCCAACTCCAGTACATGAATGTGGACGACGGGCTCTTCGGAACCGCGGGCAACGACTGGATTCTGGGAGGCATCGGAAACGACCGGCTTTACGGCCGGGGCGGGGATGACCGCCTCTATGGCGAAGGCGGAAGCGATCGCCTTCATGGCAGCGAGGGCGCTGATATTCTGTCCGGCGGAGCCGGCAATGACAATCTGGACGGCCGGGCGGGCAACGATGCTTTGAGCGGCGGCAGCGGCCATGACCGCCTCTACGGCAGCTTCGGAGACGACGTTCTGAGCGGTGGCAGCGGCAACGATCGCCTCTACGGGGAGTCGGGCGCAGACATTCTTCACGGCGGCGGCGGCAAGGATGCCTTCGTCTACAATACGGTTCCGACGGCGCCTGCCGAGGTCGATACGGTCCAGGACTTCTCGGTCCGCGACGACACCTTCTGGCTGAACAACAAGGTGTTCACGGGTCTCGGAAGCGAGGGCGCACTGAAATCCTCGGCTTTCTGGACCGGGACGGCGGCCCATGACACGACCGACCGCATCATCTACGACCGCGCCGCTGGCGTCCTCTATTACGACCAGGACGGCACGGGCGCGTCGGAACAGATTGTGGTGGCGAAGCTCTCCGCTGGGCTCAAAATGACTAGCCTGGACATTCTCGTCATATAGTAGGCTAGCAGGTCCGGGTGATGCGGCGAGGGGCTTCCTCTCGCCGCATCACTGCCTATCTGATCCTGATTTTCATGCGTGGCGGCTTCCTCAGGACCGATCTTCTTTTCTAGGCCTCGAAAGCGGTATCCAGCGCACCTATCCGGACGGCGGCCTCTTCCGAGGTGTTCCATACCTCTCATGACCACGGACCGGGTCCTTCCCTCGATCTGCATACGGGCCATAATCCCAGCACCGGTCCAGGTTTGCCCCTACGGATCGTACCTCAGCGCCTGCCTTCGGGAGGCGCTTCTTTTTTGACCTCGGCGGGTTCGCCCGGCCCGGGCCTTTGGCGGCTCTCAAAACATGTTCGCGCCAGCTTCGCCGTATAGAAAAGCACCTTCCTCAGAGACGTAGGATCGCAAGTATGAGCCGTCGGATACCCGAGCGTCGATCAAGTCAGCGCCACCCCACCTATCTGGAAGGACGGATCGCAGGACAGACCGCTCAGGCACCGATCGCATGCACGGTATGGGATCTCTCGGAAGCAGGCGTGCGCCTCGTCGTCACCCCTCCGGCCGATGTTCCCCTCGAGTTCGAACTCCAGATCCCGTCGGAAGGCGCCAGAGCGCGGGTCAGGCTCGTCTGGACCACCGGAATCCATTACGGGGCCCGCTTTACAGACTGAAGGCAGGCGGCTCGGTGATGGACCCAGGAGAATTCAACCGGTAGGGCAATCTTCCCAAACGGCAGTGAATCGGGCAAAGGACCCCGCTGGATGACCAGCGACCAGGACGTTCGACGCTCGCAACCGGGATGAGCTGCCATGAAAATCTATCGTCTCTTCAACACGCTGCCACGGCCGCGCAGCTATGCGGGCCGGGTCTTGTTGATCTGCTTTGTAGGCACTCACATTCCCCTCATCACCTTCGCGCTCTGGGCGCTGGTGAAGAATCCGGCTTTTGGTCGGGAGAACTGGGCGGACCTTCTCGTGCTGCTCCTCGCGACCCTGGCTGGCACAGCCATCACCTTCGTTCTCGTCCATGGGATGCTGGCGCCGGTGCGGGTCGTCACTCAGGCTCTCGGCGACTACCGGCAGAACAAGCAACTGCCGGCCCTGCCCCGCAACCTGTCGGACGAAGCCGGCACGATGCTCAGCCAGGTTCAGGAAAGCCTCGAGGAGCTGGATCTGACGTTGAGCAACCTGGCGAGAGCCGCCGAGACGGATCCGTTGACGGGGATCGGGAACCGGCGCTGGCTCGTCAGCCGCGCGGAGGAACAGATCGACCGCGCACAAAGAACCCAAGCGCCGCTCTGCGCCGTGCTCTTCGACCTCGATCGGTTCAAGGCCATCAACGACCGCTACGGCCATGCGAAAGGCGATGCCGTTCTCGTCGGCGTGTCCCGGTTCGTGAAAGGCGAATTGCGGTCGTCCCATCTCTTCGCGCGCACAGGCGGCGAGGAATTCTGCCTCATTCTGCCCAAAACCTCGCTGGACGACGCCGTCGCCCTCGCCGAGCGGATCCAGAAGGGCCTGTCCGGTCAGTCCATCGCCCGGCTCGATCCCGGCGTGGTGACGGCGAGCTTCGGCGTCGTCGAGCGCGAAAGCGGCGAGAAGGATCTGTCGAGCCTGCTGAGGCGGGCCGACGACCTGCTCTACCAGGCGAAGAACGACGGCCGCAATCAGGTGGCGACGTCGACGCTCGCAGAAGGGTTCAGAAGTCGCTGACGGTGCAGGGCTGGTCGCCGGACGTCACGTCGTCCGTGATCGCCCAGTGAATGATCCTCTCGCTCTCGTCGATTTCCAGGATCATCTCGAGAACGGCCGTCTCGGCGTAGACGCCGAAGAACCCATAGCGGCGCCCGCCCCAGGACGGAATGCTGAACCGGTCGATCTCAAGCGTCAAAGCCCGGCAGCGGGCCAGCACTGCCTGAAGCCTCTCGATCGGATATTTGACCTGCAGGGCCGGCGACAGGAGTTCCTGGAAGGCTCGGGCATCTTCCGCCTTGTAGGCGCGAAGCAGATCCTGGGAGACGTTCAACAAAGCGTGCGGGCCGACCTCCGACAGGGCCGGCACCGGGAGAAGGGCCAGCATCAGCGAAACGGCCCGGCCCCCCAGTTCCTTGACCATTCGGACTCGATCACCGCTTGAAGAGCGGGTGCTCCACCCGGTCACCCGGCTTGATGCCGAGCTTGGCCGCCGTGCCGGCATTCAACTCCAGAACCGAGAGAACCGGTTCGCCGGACGGGATGGTACGGGTCGAGAGCGGCTCGGTATTGGCCGCAATCCGGGCGATCGTCCCGTCGGCCCGGATGAACAGCATGTCGAGGGGCAGGTAGGTGTTCTGCATCCACATGGACACGGGCTCGACCCGGCCGAAGTCGAACAGCATGCCTTGATCGGCCGGCATGGAACGGCGGAACATCAGGCCCTGGGCCCGGTCCGCGTCGTTCCGGGCGACTTCGACCCTGAACGTCTGCCGCTGCCCGCCCTGCGTGGCGATGGACAGGTTCTCGAGCGCCTGCGCGTAGACCGAGCCGGTCAGCAGAACGAGACAACTCAGGGCCGCAACCGCGGGCCGGATACGCGACAGCACGGGCAGGCTCATCAGTGGGAGTGCGGCAGGGCCATGTCGGCCAAGCGGACTTCAGCGGCCATGAGGCCCTTGGATCCGTCGCCGAAGCGGACGAAAACCCGCTCGCCCGGCTTCAGCTCGGCGATGCCATAGCGGCGAAGGGTTTCCATGTGGACGAAGATATCGGGCTTGCCTTCCCCCTGAGTCAGGAAGCCGAAGCCGCGCAGGCGGTTGAACCACTTCACGACCGCCGGCTCCAGGCCGCTCGTCGGGACCACCTGGACATGGGTCCGGGGCAGCGGCAGCTCGGAGGGATGCAGGGCGGTGGATTCATCCAGCGACAAGATGCGGAAGGCCTGAAGGCCGCGCGGGCGCTGAACCGCCTCCACGACGATGCGAGCGCCTTCGTTCGCCGCCTGATAGCCGTCCCGGCGCAGGCAGGTCACATGAAGCAGAACATCGGGCATGCCGTTGTCGGGAACGATGAAGCCGAAGCCCTTGGCAACGTCGAACCATTTGATGCGGCCGCTGACCTGGACGAGCTCGAGAGCGCTCTCCTCCGGGGCCGGCTGACCGACCTCGCGGCGACCCTGATCGAATGATGGATTCTCCTCGCGGAGACTGAAAGAATTGGAGCCGTAATCGCCAGTCATGAAATTACCCAAACTCGAATCATGATCCCGATTCTTAATAAGAGGATAACATCGTCCTGAATCAGGGGAAGCCAGAAACGCGCATTCGAGGCCGATGAAATTTTCGGCAACGGGCATGTTCTTGAAGTTACGACAGAAATACTGAAAAGACTGAACCGATCTCCGCATGGATCGCCAGATCGGCCACCCGGTCCAGGGGCGTAGGCTCCCGGTTGACGATCACGAGACGGGCTCCGTTCTCCTTGGCGAAGGCCGGAAAGGCCGCCGCCGGATAGACGACCAGGGACGATCCTGCGACCAGGAAAAGGTCGCAGGATGCGGTCAGTTTCTGGGCCCGGCGCATGGGCTCCTCCGGCATGGTCTGCCCGAACGAGATGGTGGCCGTCTTGAGGATTCCGCCGCAGCTCCGGCAATCGGGCGGGTCGCCGTCGACATCGAAGCACCGCCGCACCCAGTCGAGTTCGTGACGGGTGCCGCAGGCGAGGCACTTGGCATAGGTTCCGTTGCCGTGCAGCTCGATGACCTGATCGGGCGCGAGGCCGGATTCCTGATGGAGCCCGTCGATGTTCTGGGTGATGACGGCAGGCATCCGTCCCGTTGCCACGAGGGACGCGAAGCCGCGATGTCCTGTGCTCGGGCGGGCGCCCCGATAAAGATCGTCCATGGCGAACTTGCGCCGCCATGCGTCCCGGCGCGCCTCCGGGCTCTGCAGGAACAGGGCGAAGGAAATCGGCTTGTGGCGCATCCACGGACTGTCCGGCGACCGGAAGTCCGGGATGCCGCTCTCCGTCGAGATGCCGGCGCCCGTGAAGCCTGCAACGACACGAGCGTCTTGAATCATGTCTCGTAATGTGGCGATTGACGCGGCAAGGCTCTCGGTCATCCCACTCACATATGGTCTAGGGCATCGAACCTGAAAGTGATTCCACTCCTAAAACCAATTCGATGCCTTTTCTATGTTGGCGCATCGTTGGGCTCGAAAAACCGGATCCACTTTTTCGCACGATGCGCTAGGGACCGGGAGAGAACGCCTTCAACCCCATGAGGCCAGCAGATTTGACCGCCCTCTCCTCGCAAGCCCGAACCGCCGCGTCCCAGCGCTGGGATGCGGTCGACGTCGCCCGCGGCATCGCGATCGCCGCGATGATCCTCTATCATTTCAGCTGGGATCTGAGCTTTCTGCAGCTGATCGGGACGAACATCCTCCAGGTCCCGGCCTGGCGCTGGTTCGCACGCGGGATCGCCGGCTCGTTCCTGATGCTTGCGGGCTTCGGCCTTGCGCTCGCCCATCTCCGGGGCTTCCGGAAGGGCCCGTTCCTGAAACGTCTCCTGAAGGTCGGCGGCGCGGCTCTCGCCGTGACCCTGGTGACCTATGTCGCCTTTCCTGAAAGCTACATCTTCTTCGGCATCCTTCACTGCATCGCCGTCTCCAGCGTGCTGGCCCTGCCCTTCCTGCGCCTGCATCCCGGTCTGACGCTGGCCGTCGCGGCGTTCTGCCTAGCCGCCCCCCGGTTCTTCACGAGCCCCGCCCTCGACGTTCCCTGGCTCGAGTGGCTCGGCCTCGGCGCTGCCGATCCGGTGACGAACGACTACGTGCCGATCTTCCCATGGTTCGGCCTCGTGCTGATCGGCGTGGCGGCCGGCAGGCTGCTGCTGAGCCGGCCGGAGACGCTCGGCCTGACCGGCTGGCGCGCCAGGAACCCGCTCTTGAGGACCTTGGTCTGGGCCGGACGCAAGAGCCTGCCGATCTACCTGATCCATCAGGTCGCCCTGCTCGGCCTGCTTTACGGCGTCGCACAGATCGTGGGTCCCAGTCCGACGGCGGCCTGCCGCCAGATCTGCCTGATGCAGAACGGCGACCCGGCGCTGTGCCCGTCGGTGTGCTCCTGCATTCTGCAGCAGGCTCCGGATCGGGATCTCTGGCAGAGGCTCATGGCCGGGAAGGCCGCCGCCGAGGACAGCACCCGCATCTCGCGCGCCGCCCAGCAATGCATGCGCCTGAGCCCGCCTTCGTAGGGGGCCCCACATAACCTCGTGGCCGGCCTTGTGCGGGCCATCCCGATCCGGTGAGGCACGGCGGCTTCGTTCATCCGGATCACCGGGACAAGCCGGGGTTGACGCGGAGCGTGCCCTGGCGGCCTAGACCACGTTCAGCCGGGTCTCCCTGGCGGCACGCTCTGCCCTCGCCTCCGCCAGAAGGCACAGAAGCTCGAAGGCGATGGACGCTCCGACCAGAGCGGTGCCGCCGGACTGATCGAGTGGCGGCGAGACCTCGACCATGTCGGCTCCCACGAGGTTCAGGTGCCGGAAGCCGCGCACGAGCTGCAGCGCCTCGCGGCTCGTAAAGCCGCCGATCTCCGGCGTCCCCGTGCCGGGCGCGAAGGCCGGATCGATGGAATCGATGTCGAAGGTGAAGTAGGTCTGCTCCAGGCCGACAACCCGGCGAGCTTCGGCAATCGCGTAGGGAATGCCCTTCTCCGCCACCTCTTCCATGTCGATGATGCGGATGCCCTGATCGAGCGCCCATTCCCTCTCGTCGGCCGAGTACATGTGCCCGCGAATGCCGATCTGCACCATCCGCTTCGGGTCGAGCACACCATCCTCGATGGCCCGGCGGAACGGCGTGCCGTGGGTGAGCTTCTGGCCGCCGAAATAGGTGTCCCCGGTGTCGCTGTGCGCGTCCACATGGATCATGCCCACGGGACCGCTCTTCGCCGCGAGCGCACGCAGGATCGGATACGACACGATATGGTCGCCGCCGATGGAGAGAGGCGTCACGCCGCCCTGGTGGAGGTAGGAGATCTCGGCTTCGATCCGGCGGAGCGTGTCCTGCACGTCGATGGGATTGACCGGCACGTCGCCCACGTCGGCGCAGGCGCACAGATCGTAGGGAGCCACCAGCGTCCCGTAATTGACCATGCGCATGAGCGACGAGGCCTCGCGCACCTGGCGCGGCCCGAGGCGCGTGCCGGGACGGTTCGTGGTCGCCCCGTCGAAGGGAATGCCGAGAATCGCGATGTCGATCTCGCCCGGGGCCTCGGTCGGCGCAAGGTAAGGCAGGCGCATGAAGGTCGAGATGCCGGCGAAGCGGGGCACCACCATTCCGGACAGGGGCTGATAGGTCTCCAGTCGCTGCTCGCGGGAGGCGGGCTTCGACTTCATCTTCAGGTTCTGTGCCATCGATCCTCGTCCCCGTGCGTCAATGAACGGCGCGGGCGAAAACCCGTTCGATCCGTTCCATTCCCCAGTCGATCTCCTCGCGGGTGATGGTGAGCGGCGGCGCGAAGCGCAGCACCGTGCCGTGCGTGTCCTTCGAGAGCACGCCGTTCTCGAGCAGGGCATCGCAGACGGCACGGGCCGAGACCACGCTGGCATCGACCTCGACGCCGACCCACAATCCACGCCCGCGCACATCCCGCACGATGTTGCTGCGCATGGCGCGCAGGCGATCCTGGAGGTAGCCGCCCAACTCCGCGCTGCGCTCGACGAGATGCTCCTCCTCGATCACGGCCAGCGCCTCGAGGCCGATCCTCGCGGCCAGCGCGTTGCCGCCGAAGGTCGAGCCGTGCGACCCGGGGTTGAAGACGCTCATGACGTCGCGCGTGGCCACGAAGGCTGAGACCGGATAGACGCCGCCCCCGAGGGCCTTGCCCAGGATCAGGCCGTCGGGCTTGATGCCCTCATGCTGATGGGCGAACCACCGGCCCGTGCGGCCGAGGCCCGACTGGACCTCGTCGAGGATCAGCAGAACGTTGTGCCGGTCGCAGAGCGCGCGCAGGTCTTTCAGGTAACCCTCCGGCGGGACGACGATGCCGGCCTCGCCCTGGATCGGCTCGATCAGGATCGCGCAGGTGTTGCCCGTGATGGCCTGTTCGACCGCCCGTGCATCGCCGAACGGCACCAGCTTGAAGCCGCCGGCGAAGGGACCGAAGCCCTCGCGGTAGGACTCGTCGGACGAGAACCCCACGATGGTGGTGGTGCGGCCATGGAAATTGTTGTTCGCCACGATGATCTCGGCCTGATCCTTGGCGATCTTCTTCCTGGCGTAGCCCCAGCGCCGGGCAGCCTTGACGGCGGTCTCGACGGCCTCTGCGCCGGTGTTCATCGGCAGCGCCATGTCGAGGCCGGTGATCTGGACGAGACGCTCGAGGAAGGGGCCGAGAAGCTCCGTGTGATACGCCCTGCTGGTCACCGCAAGCTTCGAGGCCTGCTCCATCATCGCCTTCAGGATCCGCGGATGGCCATGGCCGAGGCTGACGGCCGAATAGGCGCTCATCATGTCGAGATAGCGCCTGCCTTGCGTGTCCGTCGCCCAAACGCCCTTCGCGTCCCTCAGGACGACAGGCAGCGGGTCGTAGTTTGCAGCGGTGACCGAGCATTCGAGAGCAATGGGATCCATGGAAGTCCTCCATGGACAAGCTTACGAGCGCGCCGCTCCGGTTGAAGCTGAAATCCCGGCCTGCCGCAGCCGATTCTGTCGCCAAGGCTGCCGGGCAGGCTCAGTCCAGGTTGTCCGCCACCGGATACCCCTCGAAATTCTTCAGGGTCTTGAGCACGAAGGTCGTGTGGATACGGCCGATTCCAAAACCGGGATCGGCCAGATAGGCCTCGGTGAGCGCCTCGTAGGCCGCAAGGGTCGGGGCCACGATCCTGGCGATATAGTCGTATTCGCCGTTCACGACCTGCAGCTCGATGACAGCAGGATTGGCTGTCAGGGCGCGCTCCAGGCGCTGACGGGTACCGGTCGACGGGTCGCGCATGCTGATGCCGGCGAGCGCGATGATGTCGTGACCGAGGGCGGAGGGCTCGATCAGGGCGGTATAGCCGCGGATCACGCCCTTCTGCTCAAGGCGCCTGACCCGTTCCAGGCAGGGGCGGGCCGACAGTCCGACCCGTTCCGAGAGAGCCTGATAGGTGATGCGTCCGTTGTCGCGAAGAGCGTCGAGGATCAGAAGGTCGATCCGGTCGAGAGAAGGTTTGACGCTGCGGCTCAGCAGCTTCGAAGGCGGCTTCATGGTGCAGCTCGAACAGGCCCGGAAGAAAAAAGCGGGTCAATCTCACGACGGACTGGCAGGTCTCTATCCTACGAGGCCCGAGCCTTGCAATTCCACCTAAGGACTGAGGCGCCTCCCTAGCGGGTTGGCGCCGGTCACCCGCCGGCGACAACATTCTGAGAAAATCGGCCTGCGCCCGCCGCATTCCTCATGACATTCTGTTACAATTACGCTAGGATCGCCTCAAGTCGCCTTATATAATTTTAGATCGTTTGTGCTTGAACCAATGCCGTCCATGGATGTGACTCTACGTCATCGATAAGGGGGCAGAATCAGTGAGCTTTCTGTCAGAGGCGGATGTGGGCGAACGGATCGTCGCGCTGTGCCAGTCGCTCAACGGGCAAGGCGAGGCGCCGATCATCCTCGACATGTCACTCACCCATTCACTCTCCTTCGATTCCATGAAGCTCGTGGAGTTCTTTACCGGCGTCGAGGCGCTGTATCCGGGCGTCGCGCTCGAGGACTGGTTCATCGAGAACTGCACCGACGGTCGCGACACCCTGCGCAGCGCCGTTTCGTATCTGGCTCGATTTCTCGTTCCTCAAGCCGCAAAAGGTTGAAACCCGCGGTCATCTTTGCCAACTAGTAGCGGCCCCGGGATGGGCGGCGCCGATCCACGACGCCCCCATAGCGCGACGGGGTTGGAGGTGATGCCGTGCTGCGAGATTATCTGACCGATCTTCCCTTGGTCGCCATCCTGCGCGGTCTCAGGCCGGAGAACGCGCAGGCCATCGGCAACAGCCTGGTCGAAGCCGGCTTTCGCGTCATCGAGGTCCCGCTGAATTCGCCGGAACCGTTCCGCAGCATCGAGATCCTGTCCAAGACCATGCCGGCGGACGTGCTGGTCGGGGCCGGGACGGTCCTCGACCCGGATCAGGTCATCGGCGTCCATGACGTGGGCGGCAAGCTGATCGTCATGCCGCATGCCGATCTCGACGTCATCCGCGCGGCCAAGAAGGCCCGTCTCGTCTGCACACCCGGCGTCGCCACCCCGACGGAGGCCTTCGCAGCCCTGAAGGCGGGCGCGGACGCCATCAAGATCTTCCCGGCCGAGGCCATTCCCCCGGCGGTCGTGAAGGCGTGGCGGGCCGTTCTGCCGAAGGACGCGATCGTCCTCCCGGTCGGCGGCATCAAGCCGGACAACATGAAACCCTATGTGGACGCTGGCGCGAACGGTTTCGGGCTCGGCTCCGCCCTGTTCACGCCAGCCATGTCGGTCGAGGAGATCGGCAGCAGAGCCCGCGATTTCGCCGCGGCCTGGCGTGACCTGCGGGCCGCCTGAACGGCACCCGGCTGCCATCTTGAACGAAACTGAGCAGGAACCCCTGGCGGAGAAAGCCGTTCTCAGGGGGAAACGTTTGTTCAGGGAGTTCACGATGAAGAAAACGGTACTGCTTCTTGCGGCTTCGCTTCTCAGCACGGCTGCCTTCGCACAGGACACGACCACGACCATCAAGAAGGAAGAGGGCATCCTGGGCAGTCAGACCACCATAGAGCGCAAGACCGAGCCGAGCACCACCTCCTCGACCTCGGTCACGACCACCACCGGGTCGGTCGGCTGCACGACGGAGACCAAGCAGAAGACGGACGAGTTCGGCGATACGACGACCAAGAAGAAGACCGAGTGCTGATCGGGCTGCTTCGGCCGTCGAACAGGGCCCGGCATCACGCCGGGCCTTTTTCTTTCGAGACCGTCAGCGACGCCGGCCGCCCTGCCCGCCGCGGAAGAACGGGACCGTCAGCAGTCGGCGTCCGGTCTCGTCCGTGATTTCGAGCTCGATATTGCCCGCGTCGGCCAGTTCGTCCCGCAGCTCCTCGACGGTCGCCAAGGCCTCCGCCCGGGCTGCTTCGAGGTCGGGAAGCTCGATTCCCTCCTCGTCTTCATCGACGTCGTAGCCGTCCCGAATGTTGAAGAAAAAACGCGGCATGGAGATTCAGCTTCGCTCGGTGTCTGGCGGACAAAACGCCCTGACGGGCGGCAGGTTCAATCCGGCGCCTGCCCCTTCTCTATACATGGATTTTCAGGAAGCGATGATACCTTTCGCGGGATCGGCGCCTCGCACGAGCGATCAGGAAAACGTCCAGACATCGCCGAGGCTCCGGTCAGGCGCCTGGATGGAGCTTTTTGGAGAAGAGCGCGTTGATTGGCACGCCAAGGGCAATCGCGGGCCAACCGTCAGGGACATGTCATGATCCGTATCCCTCTGCCTCCCTTTGCCATCCTTGGCGCGGCGATCGCTCTCGGCGGCACGCCGGCCTCCGCTCAAACCTCCTGCGGTCCGCGCGAACAGCTCGTGAAGCTGCTGGCCGATCAATACAAGGAGGGCCCAGTCGGCATCGGTCTCGCCCAGCCCGGCCAGGTGCTCGAGGTCTTCGCCTCGTCCAATGGAACCTGGACCATGGTCATGACCATGCCGGACGGCAAGGCGTGCATGATCGCCGCCGGCGACAACTGGGAAATGGTCACCAAGATCAAGGGCAACCCGATCTGACCGGGGTCGTGATGGGACACGCCTCCGGCGCGGTGGGAAGCTATCGAAGCTGCGAGAGCCTCGAGACCTCATCCAGCACGTCGTCGAATGATGAATTGTCCGGGATTGGGAAGTGGCGCGCCCTAGGGGAGTCGAACCCCTCTCTCCAGCGTGAAAGGCTGGCGTCCTAACCGATAGACGAAGGGCGCAGGTCGTTCGGGGCGGTGCCGCCGAAGTGGGCGAACCTATAGAGGGGTTCGTGACGCATCGCAAGCACCTTATGCCGGAAAAGTGGTCCCGCTTCCACGCGGCGAAGGATGCTCCGATCGGGGGTCGCAAGCGCGTTATTCCGGTCGCGCCGCATCCATGATCCGGACCTCGACCTTCTCGTTTCCACCCCAGCGATCGATCGAGAGAGTCCCGGCCACATGGAGTGTGTTGCCGATGGCCTGCGACAGGGCGATGCCGAGCGGCTGCCCGGCGGCCCGGAAGGCGATTCCCCCGATGACGCTGCCGTCGCCGCCACGAAGCTTGACGCGCATATGCCCGCCGCTGCCGACCTCCCGCGCCTCGACCAGCCGATGCTGAGGGAACGCGAAGACCGGTTCCGGCTGGCCCTGGCCGAACGGCCCTGCGCGTTCCAGGGCGGTCACGACCGCCGGCTGCGCGCCCCCTGCCGTGAGCGTCGCGTCGATGGCGAAATTGTCCCGGAGGCGCATGGTGCTCACCGGCTCGGTGAGCCTTTCGGTGACGAAGGCGAGGAAGCGCTCGAGATCGACCGCCTGGATCGTCACGCCGGCCGCCATGGTGTGGCCGCCGCCCTTGATCGCGAGCCCCGCATCCACGGCCGCACGCACCGCATGTCCGAGGTCGACGCCCGGCACGGAACGGCCCGACCCGGTCGCCGTGCCGTCCGGGTTAAGGGTGAAGGCGAAAGCGGGGCGGCGAAACCGCTCCTTGGTCCGGGCGGAGATCAGGCCGACCACGCCCGGGTGCCATTCGGCCGAGGCGGTGACGAGCACCGGCAGGTCCGGCATGCGCTCGAGCGCCATCAGGGCCTGGGCCTCGGCTTCGGCGACCGCCACGACCTCGATGGCCTGGCGCTCCCGATTCAGCCGGTCGAGCTCGGAGGCGAGCCGTCCGGCCTGCATGGGATCCTCCGTCAGCAGAAGCCGCGAGCCCAGGGCCGCGTCGCCGATGCGTCCGCCGGCATTGATCCGCGGCCCGACCAGATAGCCGAGATGCCAGCTCTCCGGCGTACCCGCGAGACCGGCCGTATCGAGAAGCGCCGCAAGACCGACCCGGCGGCGGCTCCTCATGATGGCGAGCCCCTGGCGCACGAAGGCCCGGTTGAGGCCGATGAGCGGCACCACGTCGGCCACGGTTGCCAGCGCCACGAGATCGAGGCTCCCCATCAGGTCGGGCTCCGGACGCCCCTGGAAGAACCCGCGCAGACGCAGAATCCGGTTGAGGGCGACGAGCGACAGGAACACGACGCCGGCCGCGCAGAGATGGCCGAGGCCGGAGAGATCGTCCTGCCGGTTCGGGTTCACGATGGCGAGCGCGTCCGGCAGCTGCTCGGGTGCCTGGTGGTGGTCGAGAACGATGGGATCGAGGCCGAGGCGGCGGGCCTCCGCCAGAGGCTCGATGCTGGCCGTGCCGCAATCGACCGTGACGAGGATGTCGGCGCCCTGCTGCTTCAGCGCCCGGATGGCGTCGACATTGGGCCCATAGCCTTCGGTGATCCGGTCGGGAATGTGGATCGCGTAATCCAGGCCGCAGGCGCGCAGATACTCGGCGAGGAGCGCCGCGCTGCAAGCGCCGTCCACATCGTAGTCGCCGAAGATCGCCACCTTCTCGTTGCGCAGAACCGCATCGGCCAACCGGGAGGCCGCAGCCTCCATGTCGGTCAGCTTGTGGGGGTCGGTCATCAGATCCCGCAGGCGAGGGTTCAGGAAGCCGTCGGTATCATGCAGCCCGACGCCACGCCCGGCCAGAACCCGCGACAGCACATCCGGCAGGCCATGGGTCTGGGCGATGGCGAGCGCGATCGTTCCCTGGGCGGCGTCGCAACGCTCCACCCAGGTGCGCCCGAGGGCCGAATTGGTGACGCCGAGGAAGGCTTTCGGCAGGACAAGTGGGGATGATTCGGTCACAGCGGGAGTCTTATCCGCGAATTGTGGTCAAAGCATCCTGCGATACTGAATGAAGCCGGTGCGGGACGCGACCTTGTCGTAGAGCGCCTGGGCGGTCGTATTGGTCTCGTGCGTCAGCCAGTAGACCCGGGCCGCTCCGGCGGCCCTGGCCTGTTCGTAGACGGCCTCGATCAGGGCCCTGGCCACGCCGCGCCCCCTCGCCTCCTCGGCGGTGAACAGATCCTGCAGGTAGCAATAGTCAGCCGTCGTCCAGGTGGAGCGGTGATAGACGGTATGGACGATCCCGGCGATCCGGCCGTCGAGGATCGCCGCAAGGCCGTGCAGCGGCTCGGCGGGATCGAGGAACCGACGCCACGTCTCCTCGGTGACCTCCGGCGGCACGGATGACTTGTAGAAGGTCAGGTAGCCCTGCCACAGGGGCTCCCAGGCCTGCCGGTCGTCTGCCGTGAAGGGGTGGATCTGAAGCATGAGATTGTCCATCTTGTCGTTCGAAGCGCGGCGCTCTTCAGGTCGGGATGGCCGGGACAAGCCCGGCCATGACGTCGTGGGTCGTCGGCCGTGACCTGGCCTGCCAGGATGAGACGAAAGAGCGTCGATATGCAAATGGCCGGGGCAAGCCCGGCCATCACCGTGGGAATGCTCCCGATGCCGCTAGTCGAGGTGGAACTTCGACAGCTCCCGGTGCTCGCCGTAGATCCGGCGCACGGTGCCGGTCGCGGAGCGGTAGACCACCGTCTCGGTGGTGATCACGTCCTTGCCGAAGTGGACGCCCTTCAGCAGCCCGCCATCGGTGACGCCGGTCGCCGCCACGATCACGTCGCCGCGGGCGAGATCCGTCACGTCGTATTTCTTGTTGGGATCGGTCACACCCATCTGCAGGGCGCGAGAGCGCTTCTCCTCGGTGTCGAGGATCAGGCGTCCCTGCATCTGGCCGCCGATGCAGCGCAGGGCGCCTGCCGCCAGCACGCCCTCGGGCGCGGCCCCGATGCCGAGATAGATGTCGATGCCGGTCTCTTCGGCCTTCGTCGTGAAGATCACGCCCGCCACGTCGCCGTCCGAGATCAGCCGGATGCCGGCCCCGGTCTTGCGGATAGCCGCGATGAGATCCGCATGACGCGGCCGGTCGAGGACGAGGGCCGTGAGCTCGTTCACCTTCACGCCCTTCGCCTTGGCGAGGCTGTGAAGGTTCTCCTCCGGCGAGGCGTCGAGGTCGACCACGCCGGCCGGATAGCCGGGTCCGACCGCGATCTTGTGCATGTAGACGTCGGGAGCCGCCAGCAGGGTTCCGGCCTCGGCCATGGCCATGACGGCGATGGAGCCCGGCATGTCCTTGGCGCAGAGCGTGGTGCCCTCGAGCGGATCGACCGCGATGTCGACCTTCGGGCCCTGCTTGTTGCCGACCTTCTCGCCGATGAAGAGCATCGGCGCCTCGTCGCGCTCGCCCTCGCCGATCACCACAGTGCCGTCGATGGGAAGCTTGTTCAGCTCACGACGCATGGCGTCCACGGCGGCCTGGTCCGCGGCCTTTTCGTTGCCGCGGCCACGCAGCCTGGCGGAGGCAACCGCCGCGCGCTCGGTGACGCGGACGAGCTCCAGGGTCAGGATGCGCTCGATGATTTGGCCCGGTTGGACGGTAATGCCTTGCGACATGGACGTGTCGTCTCCCTCTTGTGATCGTGTGGGGACCGGAAAGGCCCGGTCCTGGGTTACTCGCGCTCGATGCGGATGACTTGGGGCGGCTCGGCGATAAGACCATCCCCGGAAATTTTTTCCAGCGCCGAACGGATCGAGGCTTCGGTGGCCGCATAGGTGATGAGCACCAGCGAGACCGGGGCTCCCGACCTCCCGTGCGGATCCTTGGTGGCGGCCAGTTCCGAGCGCTTCTGCAGGATGCTCTCCAGCGAGATGTCGGCCTCGGCCATGCGGGTCGCCACCCCGGCGGCGACGCCCGGGCGGTCATGGACCGTCAGGCGAACGTAATAGCCGCCCTCGTGGCGCTGCATGGGAGCGCGCGGCGCCTTCTCCAGCCGGTCGGTCGGCGAGCCGAAGAGCGGCTGCACGGTGCCGGTGGCCACATCGGCGATGTCGGCGACAACCGCGGAGGCCGTCGCGTCGCCGCCCGCGCCGGGCCCGATGAGCGTCAGCTCCCTCACGGCATCGGCATCGATGGTGACCGCGTTCGTCACGCCCATCACCTGGGCGATGGACGAGGTGCGGGGCACCATGGTCGGATGCACGCGCTGCTCGATCCCCGTCTTGGTGCGCTCTGCGACGCCGAGAAGCTTGATGCGGAAGCCGAGTTCCTTGGCCATGGCGAGGTCGAGGGGCGTGATGGAAGAGATGCCCTCCACGTAGATCGCATCGGCGTCGATCTCGGTCCCGAACGCGAGGCTCGTCAGGATGGCGAGCTTGTGGGCCGTGTCGAAGCCCTCCACGTCGAAGGTCGGATCGGCCTCCGCATAGCCCAGGCGCTGGGCATCCTTCAGGCATTCGGCGAAGGTCAGGCCCTCCAGCTCCATGCGCGACAGGATGTAGTTGCAGGTGCCGTTGAGAATGCCGTACAGGCGGGAGATCCGGTTGGCGGGCAGCGCCTCGCGCAGGGTCTTGATGATCGGGATGCCCCCGGCCACGGAGGCCTCGAAGGCCAGGGACACGCCCTTCTCCTCCGCCAGCTTCGCCAGTTCGAGCCCATGCTTCGCAAGAAGAGCCTTGTTGGCCGTGACCACGTGCCGGCCGAGCGAAAGGGCCGCGCGCACCGTCTCCAAGGCGGCCCCGTCCGCGCCGCCGACGAGTTCGACCACGCAATCCACGTCGGCCGAGCGGGCCAGATCCGCCGGGCTGTCGAACCATGCGAAGCGGGAGAGGTCGACGCCCCGGTCCTTGGACCGGTCGCGGGCCGATACGGCCATGACCTCGACCGGCCGCCCGCCGCGCTGGGCGACAGCCTCGTTCTGGCGGTCGAGAATGCGAATGACCGATGTGCCGACGGTGCCGAGGCCGGCGATGCCGACCCGAAGGGGACGTGTCACGAACAACAGCTCCTTGAAAATCTCGGGCTGCTTTTACGACCCCTGCGGTGTCCTGTCCATGCGGACGCGCAACCCTGACAGGTTGCCTGTCCGGGACTGGTCAGCCCCGCCGGACCATCGGCACCACGTTGTGGAGCGTCTGGTCGGCGTTGTCGAAGAACCGGCGGATGTTGCGCGCGGCCTGTCGGATGCGCTGCTCGTTCTCCACAAGGGCGATGCGGACATAGTCGTCGCCGTGCTCGCCGAAGCCGATGCCCGGCGCCACCGCCACGTCGGCCTTCTCCACCAGGAGCTTCGAGAATTCGAGGCTGCCCATCGGCCGGAACTTCTCGGGAATCTGCACCCAGGCGAACATGGACGCGGTGGGCACGGGAACGTTCCAGCCGGCCTTGGCGAAGGAATCGACCATCACGTCCCGGCGGCGCTTGTAGGTGGCGCGCATATCGCGGATGCAATCGTCCGGCCCGTTGAGGGCCGCGGTGGCGGCCACCTGGACGGGCGTGAAGGCGCCGTAATCGAGATAGGACTTCACCCGGGCAAGCGCCGCCAGCAGGCGCTCGTTGCCGACCGCAAAGCCGATGCGCCAGCCGGCCATGGAGAAGGTCTTCGACATGGAGGTGAACTCCACCGCCACGTCGATGGCCCCCGGCACCTGCAGGATTGAGGGCGGCGGATTCGATTCGTCGAAATAGACCTCCGAATAGGCGAGGTCCGACAGGAGGATGAGGTCGTGCTTCTTCGCGAAGGCGACGAGGTCCCGGTAGAAATCGAGGGACGCCACATAGGCGGTCGGGTTCGACGGGTAGCAGACGACGAGCGCCACGGGCTTGGGGATCGAATGGGCGACGGCGCGCTCGGCCGCGACGAAGAACTCGGGCGTCGGCTCGGCCGGAACGGACCGGATCACGCCGCCGGCCATCAGGAACCCGAAGGCGTGAATCGGGTAGCTCGGGTTCGGCACCAGAATGACATCGCCCGGCTCGGTGATGGCCTGGGCCATGTTGGCGAAGCCCTCCTTGGAGCCCAGCGTCGCCACCACCTGGGTGTCCGGATTGAGCTTCACGCCGAAGCGGCGCTCGTAATAGCCCGCCTGGGCGCGGCGCAGGCCGCCGATGCCCTTGGACGCCGAGTACCGGTCGGTGCGGGGCTTGCCGACCGTCTCGACGAGCTTGTCGATGACGTGCTGGGGCGCCTGGAGGTCCGGATTGCCCATCCCGAGGTCGATGATGTCCGCCCCATTGGCGCGGGCCGCGGCCTTGATGCGGTTGACCTGCTCGAAGACGTAAGGCGGGAGGCGCTTAATCCGGTAGAAGTCAGGCATAGGTCTCGTCCTCGGGCGGAATCACATGGTTCCGGTATAGGTTCTAAGGCGTTCTCTTGGAATTCGTCTTCTGGCGCACCGGCTGCGACGTGTTGGCCGGAAGCCTGACAGGCTCGGGAGGCGGCGTCTTGCCGAGTTCGGCCGCAGCGGCGCCGGCCGCCTCGTTCTGGGCCCGAATGGCATCGAGCTCCGCCTCGGCCGCCTTGATCTGATCGGCTGTGCGCGCCGGAGTCGGGCGCTCCGCAGCCGGAGTTCCGATCGGCATGTATTCCAGGTCGGCCGGCCTCGAACGGGCCACGAAATCCGGGGTCGCGGCCGTCTGCGGACCGGCCCCCACGGCGGTCGCCACGTCCCGGACAGGATTGAAGCTGCCGTTGCATCCGGCGAGCCCCACGGCGAGGGCCGTGGCGGCAAAAGCCGGGATGCGGCGGATCAGAAAGGGCTTCGTACGCATTGTGATACCTAAGATCTGCAACATGGCTCTGGCATATCCGACGAGCCGAACGCTAGCGCATCGTGCGGTAAAAGTGGCCCCGGTTTTCCGGTTCCACGATGCGCCGCTCGGAGGCTTGAGCATCGGATCCATCCCAAAAGTGGAATCCACTTTTGGGTCCGATGCTCTAAGATGTCGGAAATGCAGCCTGGGGGCAACGCTGCTGCGATAGAGGGAGGTCGCCTTATGGACAAGCCATACGGTGAGGAGAAGACCCAAGGCCCGATGCCGGACTTCGAGACCCTCTCGCACAACATGGCCCGGTTCGTCGAGGGAGCCGGCAAAGCCGCGGCCGCCTACCTCAAGCCCGTCCAGGAAGGCCAAGCCGGGCCCGAGCTGTCGAACGACGCTTCCGAAGCCATCAAGTCCCTCAGCCGCGTGGCCGAGGCCTGGATGAGCGACCCGCAAAGGAGCTTCGAGGCTCAGTCCCGCCTCGGGACGCAGTTCATGTCGCTCTGGGCCTCGACCCTGAAGCGAGCCCAGGGAGAGCCCGTGGAGCCGGTGGCCGAGCCCGAGCCCAAGGACAACCGGTTCAAGGACCCGGAGTGGTCTGAGAACCCGATTTTCGACTTCCTGAAGCAGGCCTATCTCATCTCGTCCCGCTGGGCCGAGGACCTTGTGGAGGACGCGGAGGGCCTGGACGAGCGCACCCGTCACAAGGCTCAGTTCTATCTCAAGCAGCTCTCCAGCGCGCTCTCGCCTTCGAATTTCCTCCTGACCAATCCGGAACTCATTCGGGAGACCCTGCGCGAGAACGGCGCCAACCTCGTGCGCGGCATGACCATGCTGGCGGAGGACATCGAGGCGGGTGGCGGCGAGCTGAAGATCCGCCAGTCGGACACGAGCAAGTTCAAGGTCGGCGTGAACATCGCCACCACGCCCGGCAAGGTGATCTTCCGCAACGACCTGATCGAGCTGATCCAATATGCTCCAACCACCGAGAAGGTGCTCAAGCGGCCTCTGCTGATCGTCCCGCCCTGGATCAACAAGTTCTACATCCTCGATCTCAACCCGGAGAAGAGTTTCGTCCGCTGGGCGGTCGCGCAGGGCCTGACCGTATTCTGCATCTCCTGGGTCAATCCCGCCGAGCAGCACGCGGAGAAGGGCTTCGAGCACTACATGGTCGACGGCATCTTCGCCGCGCTCGACGCCATCGAGCAGGCGACGGGCGAGAAGAAGGTGACGGCCATCGGCTATTGCGTCGGCGGGACTCTGCTCGCCACGACGCTCGCCTACATGGCGGCCAAGCGCGACAAGCGGATCGACAGCGCCACCTTCTTCACCGCCCAGGTGGATTTCACCCATGCGGGCGACCTGAAGGTCTTCGCCGGCGAGGAGGAGGTGCGCAGCCTCGAGGCCACCATGAAGAAGCGCGGCTATCTCGAGGGCTCGCGGATGGCGAACGCCTTCAACATGCTGCGGCCCAACGATCTGATCTGGCCCTACGTGGTCAACGTCTACATGAAGGGGCAATCGCCCTTCCCGTTCGACCTGCTCTATTGGAACGCCGATTCGACCCGCATGCCGGCGGCCAATCACGCCTTCTACCTGCGCAACTGCTATCTGGAGAACAGGCTCGCCAAGGGCGAGATGGAGCTTTCCGGGGTGAAGCTGGACCTGAAGAAGGTGAAGGTGCCGATCTTCAATCTGGCCACCAAAGAGGACCACATCGCCCCGGCCCGGTCCGTGTTCGCGGGCTCGAAGGCCTTCGGCGGACCGGTCGATTACGTGCTCGCCGGCTCCGGCCATATCGCCGGCGTGGTGAACTCGCCGAGCAAGGCGAAATACCAGTTCTGGACCGGCGGCCCCGTCGAGGGCGAGATGGAGGACTGGTTGAAGCAGGCCAAGGAGACCACGGGCACCTGGTGGCCCTATTGGTTCGACTGGATCAAGGCCCAGGCGCCCCGTATGGTACCGGCCCGGGAACCCGGCGGCGGCAAGCTGGAGCCCCTCTGCGATGCGCCGGGGACCTACGTGCTGGAGAAATCCTAGCCTCTCCGTGATAACGCACTCCGTCCGCTTTCTCCGACCCGCAACGTCATGGCCGGGCTTGTCCCGACCATCCCGATTGTTCGTGGCTCGGCGCCTTTCCGGTCGGGATCCATCGCACGAGGCGGGTGATGACGTGGGAGGAAACGACGCCCCCCAAAAAGAAAGGCCGACATTCCTGCCGGCCTTCGGGTCGTCGCTACGGGAGCGCTCAGTACTTGCGGACGAGCGGGACGGCCGGGATGGCGACCTTCGGGTCGTCCCAGCGATAGCGAATCGCCGCCGACACGATGTCCACGTCCGAGTCCACATCGGCCACGTAGGGAAGCCCGGCATAGTCCTGATGTCCGGGAAGAATCCGGATATCCGTCTCCTTGGCGAAGATGTGGGTGTAGGCCAGGTCGAAGGACACCCGGTCGTTCCACTGGTAGCTGGCGCCGATCGACGCCCAGATGCGGTCGTTGTCCGGCAAGCGGGTCGAACGGATCTCCGTGTCGATCGGGGATTCCTCGTAGGCCACGCCGGCGCGGAGCGTCCACTGCTCGTTCAGCCGGTAATCCGCGCCGAGGGAGTAGAAGAACCCATCCTCGTAGTTGAGCGGAATGTCCGTCACGGCAACGCCGCCGGGGCCGATCACGAGAGGCGTCTTGAGGACGCTCCAGTTGGTCCACTCGAAGCCGGCATGAACCGTGATGTTCGGCGTGATCACCTGGGAGAGACCGACGGTCAGCTGGTCGGGCGTCTTCAGCTTTGCGGTGATCGGAACTCGGGCGAACGGCCCAATGGAGCCGAACGGAGCCGACAGGTTGCCCTCGAGCTCATGCTCGACCTGCGACCGGTAGCCGACACCGATCGTCGTTCCGGCGAAGGGCGTGATCGTCACGCCGGCCGTGAAGCCGAAGCCAACGTCATCGCCGTCGAGGATCGCGCTCGGCGCGCCGGGCAACACCGCGGATGTCGCCGGGCCGCCCGGGAACGGCACCGCCCGCTTGAGGCGGATGTCGAAATACTGCAGCGACGGTCCCACGGCGACCGACAGCCAGTCGTTCACCTTCACGCCGAGCACCGGGTTCACGTTCACGGAGAAGATCCGCGACGAGCGCGAGTAGAGCTGGCCGGACCAGTTCTGGCGCGGGTCGGTGACGAGACCATAGGGCGTCGTGCTGGAGACGCCGAGCCAGAGCATGTCGTTGATCTGGTAGGAGGTGTATCCGGCCGGAACGACCGCATCCTCGCCGATGTCGCCCGAACCGCCGAACACGAAGGTCGGCATGGACGGGAGCGGATTGATGTCGACCCGAGGAATGATCGCCGAGGCGTGCCATTCGCTCTGCCAGCCCGGCGCCATGGTGATGACGGCCGGGTTCCAGAACATGGAGGAGAGGTAGCCCGAGCCCGAGGCCGCGCCGGCGAAGGAGTATCCCTGCGCGGTGGCGCTCTGCTCGCGGAGCGCGAAGGCCCCGGCCTGAGCGCCGCCCTGGGCAGCGATGAGGGCTGCGAGGGACACCGCAGCCAATGACAACGAACGAGAGAGACGACCCATGGAGTTTTCCTGCCCTTGGTGTTCTTGTACGGGAGAATCCCGTCGTGAGGGCAATGTGCCAATGCTTAAATTTGGCCGCAATCTTTTCCTGAGCTTCCGCCCGAGTCTTAACGTTTCCTAAAATACGCCGTCCCTTACTTAACTGATCTTTGTTTTGCTTTGTTAATCGCAAATACAGGAAAAGTATGCACAGATGGTTCACATGTAAACCGATGTATAGTCGGCTGTCATCTTGAGGCTGGATACCTCGGACGGATGAGTGGACATCCGGTCGTTTGTGAGCCGTCGTGGCATAACAGCAACATATTTGCGGCTAGAACGTGCATTGTACGGTGACGCATTCGGGCCAATGATGCCCATGCCTTAACAAGAGGAGCGCTTGATGAAGCTGGTGAGATTTGGCGACGCTGGACGGGAGAAGCCGGGCCTGATCGATTCGAACGGACAGATCCGCGATCTCTCGGGACTCGTGCCCGATATTACCGGGGCGGCCCTGTCGTCCGACACCCTGGACCGCATCCGCAACACCGACCCGAGCACCCTCCCCATCGCCCCGTCGGGCCAGCGCCTGGGGCCTTGCGTCGGCCAGGTGCGCAACTTCATCGCCATCGGGTTGAACTATGCCGACCATGCGGCCGAGACGGGAGCGCCGATCCCGGCCGAGCCGATCGTCTTCAACAAGGCCCCGTCCTGCATCGTCGGCCCCAATGACGACGTGATCATCCCGCGCGGATCCCAGAAGACCGACTGGGAGGTGGAGCTCGCCATCGTGATCGGCGAGCGGGCCTCCTATATCGGGGCGAACGAGGCCTTGGATTTCGTTGCCGGCTACTGCGTCTGCAACGACGTGTCCGAACGCGAATACCAGATCGAGCGCGGCGGCACCTGGACCAAGGGCAAGGGTTGCCCGACCTTCGGCCCCTTAGGACCCTGGCTCGTCACCAAGGACGAGATCGCCGACGTGCAGAACCTGTCCATGTGGCTCGAGGTGAACGGCGAGCGCGTGCAGAACGGCTCGACCAAGACCATGATCTTCAACGTGGCGCAGATCGTCTCCTACGTGTCGCACTTCATGATCCTGGAGCCCGGCGACGTGATCACCACCGGGACCCCGCCGGGCGTCGGCATGGGCATGAAGCCGCAGCGGTTCCTGAAGGCAGGCGACGAGGTGAGCCTCGGCATCGAGGGCCTCGGCGAGCAGCGCCAGCGCTTCGTCGCCTTCGAGGGCAACGCGGTCGACACCAGCAAGAGCTGGAAGGGGCACTGATCATCCCTGGGGTCATGGCCGGCCTTGCGCCGGCCATCCCGATACGGGCAAGGGCTGTGCTTCAATCCATCGTCATCACCGGCACGCGGCCGGTGATGACGCGAGGATCCCCGTTCAAACCAGCCCGAGCATGAGCTGGATGTTCTGTACCGCCGCGCCGGACGCGCCCTTGCCGAGATTGTCGAGCCGCGCCACCAGAACGGCGTGGTTGTAGCTGTCGTGCTTGAACACGAAGAGTTCGAGGCGGTCCGTGTCGTTGAGGGCCTCCGGCTCGATCCGCTCGATTGTTTTGCCGTCCCGCAGCGTGGGCACGACGCTGACTAGGCCGCCCTCCCGGTAGTGCTTCAGGAGCGCCGCCTCGAGATCCGCCGCCTTCGGCCGGCCGGGCAGGAGGTCGAGGTGCAGCGGCACGCTCACCAGCATGCCCTGCCGGAAATTCCCCACGGACGGGATGAAGATCGGCCGCCGGGTCAGGCCGGTGTACTTCTGCAGCTCGGGCACGTGCTTGTGCTCGAAGCCCAGCCCGTAGAGCTCGAAGGACGGGGCCGTGCCGGCCTCGTAGGCCTCGATCATCGAGCGCCCGCCGCCGCTATAGCCGCTCACCGCGTTCACGCTGATCGGATAATCGGCCGGGATCAGGCCCGCGTCGACCAGCGGCCGGATGAGCGCGATCGCGCCGGTCGGGTAGCAGCCCGGATTGGCCACCCGGTCCGCGCCGGCGACCGCGTCGCGCTGCTCGGCATCGAGTTCGGCGAAGCCGTAGACCCAGCCGGGCGCGACCCGATGCGCCGTGCTGGCGTCGAGGATCCGGGGCTTGCGGCCGCTCAGGCCGTCGACGAGGGAGACCGTCTCCCGGGCCGCGTCGTCGTGCAGGCAGAGCACCACGAGATCGACTTCGGCCAGGATCTCGCGCTTGGCCGCCGGATCCTTGCGCCGCTCGGGATCGATGCTCCGGATCCTGACGCCGGGAACGTCCTTCAGCCGCTCGCGGATTCCGAGCCCGGTCGTGCCGGCCTCTCCGTCGATGAACACGGTCTTGGTCTGCTGATCGAGGCCTGATGATCTGTCGAGCGTCGCGGTCATGGTCGATCCAATCTGTCGTCGATGCTGGGAGATAGGGCGGGACGCTTCAGCCCCGCAAGGTGTCGGAAAAACAAAAGCCGCGCAGAGGGCGCGGCTGGCAGACGAGCGGACGAAGAGCCCTCATCGCAGGCGCGCAGGCGCGGCGGAGAAGCGACGTCGGATGTCTGAGAAGATCGTCATGGGCGATCTATGCGGCGCAAAGGCCATGCTTGTCAAGGAACGGCCCGGTGGAACCCTCCCCCGGTCCCACGGTTCCCCTCGCAATCCCGGATCACGACAGGCGGCTCTCATGGCAGGCACGGCGAAGAAGACCAATCCCAAGCTCTGGGAGACGGTGAAGGCGAAGGTCACGAAGAGCTCCAAGGGCGGCAAGCCGGGCCAGTGGTCGGCCCGCAAGGCGCAGATGGCGGTGGCCGAGTACAAGAAGGAAGGCGGCGACTACGAGGGCCGCAAGTCCACGGACAATCACCTCCGGCAATGGCAGGACGAGGATTGGGGCACGAAATCCGGCAGGAAGAGCAGCGAGACCGGCGAACGCTACCTGCCGGCCAGGAGCCGCAAGGCGCTGAGCGACAGCGAATACGAGCGGTCGAGCGACAAGAAGCGTGCCGATACCCGCAAGGGCAAGCAGGTTTCGAAGCAGCCGCGCGACGTGGCCAGGAAGGCCGCGGCCGTGCGCAAGAGCACCGGGCGGGCCGCATCGACCAAGGCGCAGCTCATGGAGCGGGCGCGCAAGCGCAACATCCCCGGCCGTTCGCGCATGACAAAGGCCGAGCTGGAACGCGCCCTGGCCTGAACGCAGAAAGGGCGGCCCGAGAGCCGCCCTTTCCAAACCATATGGCTGAAGGAGCCTTAGCGCTTCGAGAACTGGAAGCTGCGGCGGGCCTTCTTCTTGCCGTACTTCTTGCGCTCGACGACGCGCGGGTCGCGGGTCAGGAAGCCTTCCTTCTTGAGCGGGCCGCGAAGCTCCGGCTCGTAGTAGGTCAGCGCCTTGGCGAGGCCGTGGCGGACCGCGCCAGCCTGGCCGGAGAGACCACCGCCGTCAACATTGACGGTGATGTCGTACTGGCCTTCGCGCTGGGCGATCTGGAGCGGCTGGGCGAGGATCATGCGCAGCACGGGACGGGCGAAGTAAACTTCGGCCGTACGGCCGTTGATCACGATCTTGCCGGAGCCGGGCTTGATCCATACGCGGGCAACCGCGTCCTTGCGCTTGCCGGTGGCATAGGCGCGGCCGAGCGAGTCGAGCTTCTGGACGTGCTTCGGAGCTTCCGGAGCGGCGGCCTGGGCATTGGTGCCGAGATCGGCGAGAGACTGGAGGGTCGCCATGATTACGCTCTCACGTTCTTGCTGTTGAGGGCACCAACATCCAGCGTTTCCGGCTGCTGAGCGGTATGCGGATGCTCGGCGCCGCCATAGACGCGCAGGTTGCCCATGATCTGACGGAAAAGCGGGCCGCGGGGGAGCATGCGCTCCACAGCCTTCTCGACCACGCGCTCAGGGAAGCGGCCGTCGAGAATGAACTTCGCGGTGCGCTCCTTGATGCCGCCCGGATAACCGGTGTGGTGATAGTACACCTTCTGCTCGCGCTTGCGGCCGGTGAACACCACCTTGTCGGCGTTGATGACGATGACGTTGTCGCCGCAGTCGACGTGGGGCGTGTAGTTCGCCTTGTGCTTGCCGCGCAAGCGCATGGCGACTACCGAAGCGAGACGGCCCACAACGAGGCCCTTCGCGTCGATCACAACCCACTTCTTCTCGACCTCGGCGGGCTTCAGCGAAGTCGTAGTCTTCATTGCGCTGTATCCCGTTGAAGAGCCATCTGGCTCAGGTTCTGAAAACGACAAACCGCCGCGAGATGCGGCGGCGAGTGACGGCTGTTTAGTCATATCAGCCGTACAAGTCAACACTGTTTTCGAGCAATCGAAACGCGCAAAACCCTTATAAAACAAGAGTTAGCTGGTCAACGGTATTCAAATACCGTAATAGAGGTATCTCAATACCACGTCGCGTTTTGGATCCGGCCTGAGAACAGCTATGCTTGGCCGTCAGTTCGCTTTTCGCCGTTCTGGAGGGGCTCCCGATGACCGATGACCTGATCTTCTTCACCAATCCCATGTCCCGCGGCCGCATCGCCCGTTGGATGCTCGAGGAAACGGGCTGCGCCTACCGGACGGAGGTGCTCGCCTTCGGCCCGGACATGAAGTCGCCCGGCTATCTGGCCCTCAACCCCATGGGCAAGGTGCCGGCGATCCTGCACAAGGGCAGGATCGTCACCGAGGCAGCCGCCGTCTGCGCGTATCTGGCCGACGCTTTTCCCGAGGCCGGCCTTGCTCCGCCGCCCCAGGACCGCGCCGCCTACTACCGCTGGATGTTCTTCGCGGCCGGACCGGTCGAGGCGGCCCTGAGCAACAAGGCGTTCGGCTTCGAGGTTCCGGAGGACCGGCAGCGGACCATCGGCTACGGCAGCATCGAGCACGTGGTCGATGCCCTGGATTATGCCGTCACCCAGTCCGAATACATCGCGGGCGACCGGTTCACCGCCGCCGACGTCTATGTGGGCTCCCAGATCGGCTGGGGCATGATGTTCGGCACCCTCGAGAAGCGGCCCGCTTTCGAGGCCTATTGGCAGCGGAGGAGCGCGCGTCCCGCGGCCATCCGGGCGCGCGAGATCGACGACGCGCTGGTGCCCGCGAAGGCTTGAGACGAGCCGGCTACCGGCGATCCGGGATCGAATAGGTCCCGGTCGCATGGCAGACCACGTCCGGGCCGCCCTCCGAGGTGATCGATACTTCGCCCACCGCGAGGCGCCTGCCGAGCTTGAGCAGGCGGCACTCGGCGATGAGGTCCCGCGGCTCGGGCTTGCGCAGGAAGTTGAAGGTGAGACTCGTGGTGACGGCGAGCGCCACGGGTCCGATATGGGCGAGAATCGCCGCGTAGAGGGCAAGATCCGCCAGCCCCATCATGGACGGACCCGAGATCGTGCCGCCCGGCCGCAGATGGCGCTCATGGTAGGTCATGCGCATGCGGGCCGAAAGCGGGCCGATCTCGTCGACGAAATAGGTCCGGCCTCCCGCATGCATCTGCGGGAACTCCCGGTCGAGAAACGCCGTCAGGTCGTCCTTGGTCATGATCGGGTGATGCGAAGCCATGCGTCAAATGCTCATTGAACTGCCCTGCCCTATCCCATACGTTCCTGCCATGGATCACAGCAATTACCCGAACGATTACATCCGCGGCATTCTCAACAGCGTGAAGACCATCGCGCTGGTCGGCGCCTCGTCGAATCCCGCTCGTCCGAGCTGGATCGTCACCAAGTACCTGCTGGAGCGCGGCTACGACGTGATCCCGATCAATCCGGGGCTGGCCGGCGGCGAGCTTCTCGGCAAGACGGTCTATGCCTCCCTGAAGGACGTGCCGGTTCCCATCGACATGGTCGAGATCTTCCGCAACTCGGAAGCCGCCGGTCCGATCACCGACGAGGCACTGGCGCTCGTTCCCCTGCCCAAGGTTCTCTGGATGCAGCTCTCGGTGCGCAACGACGAGGCCGCGGCCAAGGCCGAGGCCAGGGGCCTGAAAGTCGTCATGGACCGTTGCCCGAAGATCGAGTTCGGACGCCTGTCCGGCGAGATCTCCTGGCAGGGCGTGAATTCGCGCATGCTGAGTTCCAAGAAGCCGGTCCTGTCTGGAAAGGGCTTCCAGAAGCTCAGCCTCAACCGGCCTTGAACAGACCTCCGCGGTCCGCTGCAAGGTGCTGGCCCGTCCCTGCGAGGGCATCGGTCTGAGCCGGCGTGAGACGACCTCGTCGCAGGTTTCCCGCCCCGGCCGGACGTGCCTGACCATTCCGCGTTACCCTCCGCCCGTGCCGGCCACCCTCCGACCGTCCTGACACCCTCCAGGTCATGGCCGGGCCTGTCCCGGCCATCCCGATCATGTGAAGCGCCGTGCCTTACGGGTCGGGATCACCGGCACAAGGCCGGTGATGACGTGGCAGGGTCTGCGCAACGATGTGTTCTCACTTTGTTCTTGACAGCTCGAT
>NZ_JAGPUP010000548.1:0-89204 GCF_018069605.1 Microvirga sp. HBU67558
TAGCTTGCACCCGCTGTCAAGAACAAAGTGAGAACATGACCTCACCCACACCTGTCCACCACTCCGACGCTCGGCCCGTCATCACCGGCCTTGTGCCGGTGATCCCGATGGCTCGAAACGCCGCGCTTCACATGAACGGGATGGCCGGGACAAGCCCGGCCATGACGTCGAGGGTGTTAGGACGGACGGAAGGTGGCGGGGAAGAGCGCCGCGCCTCACCGCAGCGGGATGGCCGGGACAAGCCCGGCCATGACGGGGTGGGTGCCAGGACAGGCGGAGGGTGGCCATGACGTGCGGATGAGGGAACGGCCAGTGATGACTGGGGGAGGGTATCATCCTCAGGCCACGCCGAAGACAGGAGAGGCCCGTCCCGTCACATCCAGCGTTGCCCCGCGAGGCGGGCGGGTGCTATAGGCCGGCCAGCAGATTTCCAAGGGGTATGACCATTCATGTCGGTCGATGAGAAAACGGTCCGCCGCATCGCCCATCTGGCGCGCATTGCCGTGACGGATGCGGAGGTGCCCCATCTCCAGGGCGAGCTCAACGCGATTCTCTCCTTCGTGGAGCAGCTCAACGAGGTGAATGTCGAGGGCGTCGAGCCGATGACCTCCGTGACGCCCATGGTCATGAAGAAGCGCCAGGATGGCGTGACCGATGGCGGCATTCCCGAGAAGATCGTCGAAAACGCTCCGGCAACGGAAGACAACTTCTTCCTGGTGCCGAAGGTGGTCGAGTAGGGCCGCGAGCCTTCCCACCGATCCTGAAATGAAGGCGCAGATGGCCGGGACGATCCCGCTCGAGGCGCCGAGACAAGAGATCCAGTCCCGTGACCGAACTGACCCATCTCACGATTGCCGAAGCCCGCGACGGCCTGAAGGCCAAGACCTTTTCCGCGACCGAGCTGGCGCAGGCCCATCTCGCCGCCATGGAGAAGGCGAGGGCGCTCAACGCCTATCTGGTCGAGACGCCCGAGAAGGCGCTCGCCATGGCCAAGACCTCGGACGAGAAGATCGCCCGCGGTGAGGGAGGGGCGCTCGAGGGTATCCCGCTCGGAATCAAGGACCTGTTCTGCACCGAGGGCGTCACCACGACGGCCGGCTCCAAGATCCTCGGCAATTTCATCCCGCCTTATGAGTCGACGGTCACCCGGAACCTCTGGAACGACGGCGCCGTGATGCTCGGCAAGCTCAATCTGGACGAATTCGCCATGGGCTCGTCCAACGAGACCAGCGCCTTCGGGCCGGTGGTGTCGCCCTGGCGGCGCGAGGGCTCGAATGTGAGCGCCGGAGCCTCCGGGGCCATCGAGGGCACTCATCTGGTGCCCGGCGGCTCCTCGGGCGGGTCGGCGGCGGCCGTTGCCGCTCACCTCTGCCTGGGCGCCACCGCGACGGACACCGGCGGATCGATCCGCCAGCCGGCGGCGTTCACCGGCACGGTCGGCATCAAGCCGACCTATGGGCGCGTCTCCCGCTGGGGCACCGTGGCCTTCGCCTCGTCGCTCGATCAGGCCGGCTCGATCACCCGCTCCGTGCGGGATTCGGCCATCATGCTCCGCTCCATGGCCGGGCCCGACCCCAAGGACACCACCTGCGTGGACCTGCCGGTGCCCGATTTCGAGGCTGCGGTTTCTCGGGGCGTGAAGGGTCTCAAGATCGGCATTCCCAAGGAATACCGGATCGACGGCATGTCGCCCGAGATCGAGCAGCTCTGGCATCAGGGCGCCGAGTGGCTGCGCGCCGCCGGGGCCGAGATCGTCGAGGTGTCGCTTCCGCACACCAAGTACGCGCTGCCCGCCTACTACATCGTTGCGCCGGCTGAGGCTTCCTCGAACCTCGCCCGTTACGACGGCGTGCGCTACGGCCTGCGCGAGAACGGCCGGGACATCGTCGATCTCTATGAGAAGACCCGTGCGGCGGGCTTCGGCCGCGAGGTCAAGCGCCGCATCATGATCGGTACCTATGTGCTCTCGGCGGGGTATTACGACGCCTATTACGTCCGGGCGCAGAAGCTGCGCACCCTGATCAAGCGGGACTTCGAGGAGGTCTACGCCCAGGGCGTGCACGCGATCCTGACCCCGGCCACCCCATCGTCCGCCTTCGGCATTGGCGAGAAGGGCTCGGGCGATCCGGTCGAGATGTATCTCAACGACATCTTCACCGTGACGGTGAACATGGCAGGCCTGCCGGGCATTGCCGTGCCGGCCGGGCTCGATGCCCAGGGGTTGCCGCTGGGGCTCCAGCTCATCGGTCGCGCGTTCGACGAGGAAACCCTCTTCGCGGCCGGCCAGGTGATCGAGGATTCTGCCGGCCGCCTCACGCTGCCGCAGGCCTGGTGGGCATGACGACGTGCATCCCACGGTTCCCGTCATTCACCTCTGGGACTGGCTGCCTGCCGCCTTCGATCCTGTTCTGATCCTCGTCGCTGTCTGGCTCGGCTGGAAGGCCGACCAGTTCGGCAAGGTGTTGATCGTCGGCATGATCGCGCTCGCTGTATCGGCGCTCGTCTCCTGGGCCATCAGCAGCATGGGCGTGCCCTGGATTGCCCCTGTGCGTTCGGACGCGCTGACCCTGTTCCCGGTTCGCTTCGTCGCCGGGCTGCTCTGGGCAAGCGCCGCGTTTGCGGCTCGGCGAGTGGCGAGGCGGTAGTCGGCCCCGATTGTCCTTGTGCCACAGTTCGGCCGGCGCCGAAGCATCGTAAGGCGACTTAGGTCCTGGCCTGTGTCAGATTCGTGCTGCCGTCCACCACAGCACACGGAACTGAACTCATGGCGACGAGCCAACCGAAGCCCAACCATGCCGTCGAGCTCTCGCTCCTGCTCGTTCTCGCGACGCTGTGGGCGTCGTCCTACACCTTCATCAAAATCGGCATCGACACGATCCCGCCCGTCACCCTGATCGCCGCCCGCACGCTGATCGCGGGAGGGATCCTTGTGCTGATCATGCGGTGGCGCGGGATCCGCCTGCCACGGGACGGGGCGAGCTGGCGCAACTTCGCCGTTCAGGCCTGCCTCAACAGCGTCATGCCGTTTACGCTGATCGCCTGGGCGGAGAGATCCATCGATGCGGGTCTGGCGGTCATCCTGAACTCGATGACGCCAGTCTTCACGTTCCTGATCACATGGCTCTGGTCCCAGCATGAGGCGACGTCGCTCCGAAAGCTCGCTGGGGTCGTCCTGGGCCTTGCCGGAACATGTATCATCGTCGGCAGCCAAGCCTTCGCCCATGTCGGCCAGGAGCTGACCGCGCAGCTCGCCGTCGTGCTGGCCACGGTCTGCTACGCGGGAGCAGCCATCTTCGGCCGTACGTTCAAGAATCTCGACCCGATGTCGCCGGCGGCCGGATCGCTCCTGTCCGGGGCCGTGATCCTACTGCCCCTGAGCCTGATCGTTGATCGGCCGTGGACGCTGGCTCCGTCAGGAGCCTCGATCCTGGCGCTGGCCGGACTGGCCGTGTTCTCGACCGCCCTGGCCTTCGCGATCTATTTCCGTCTGATCCGGACTCTCGGCTCGGTGGGCGCCACGGCCCAGGCCTATCTGCGGGCACCCATCGGGATCGCCATCGGGGCGTATTTCCTTGGGGAGAGCCTCAGCGAAGCGGCCTGGATCGGTCTTCTCTGCATCCTTGCCGGTGTGGCCTTCATGACCGTGCCTGAAAGGACCCGGAAGGCTGCCGTTCAGGCTGCATGAAATCCGCCTTTAGGTCTCCGCCAGTCCGGCGCCCGACCCCGCCGGGCTGCCGAGCGCCGTGGCGATCTCCGCCAACGTGGCCTTTTCGGCATCGCTCACGGCCACGCCGCCGAAGCCGAGAAAGCCGCCTTCCTTCCCGGCCTCCGCGGACTTGCGTGCGACGCTGAACAGCCACGCTTTGAACGCGGCCGCCTCGTCGGGCGCTTTGGCGTCGAGCAGCCCCGAGACGGCGTGAAGCTCCTCGATGGCCTTGCCCTTGATGTCGGCGAACTGGCTGCCCTTGAATTGAGCCTGGAAGGATTCCCGCACGGCGTTTCGGGTATCGGTGTTGGCAATGTCCTCGGCAACCGCTTTCACGAGGGGCGTGGCCTGCGCATCCTGCTTCGCCTCCAGAAGCGCCCAGCCGCTCGACATGGATTCCTGGAGCAGGCTCCAGAGACCGCCCGGGTCTGCCGCCGTGATGGCCATGCTGGCGACAACCGGGCTCGCGACGACGCGGGACCATTCCTCTGCGGTGAAGCTCGATTTGCTGGCCATCTTGATTGTCTCCAAGGTTGGTGGCGGGCGATTTTCCAAGCCTAACCGCCTGCTCTTCCGCTTGGTTCCTCAGGAAGGGGATGGCCGCTCGTACGAAAAATGGGTCTGACCGGAAGGTCAGACCCATCATGCGCAGTGTTACGCGGGACGCGAGGTTACTGCGGATTGGCGGGAGCCGACGGAGAGGACGGGGTCGCCGGAGCTGCGGGAGCAGCCGGGGCCGCCGGTGTGGCCGGAGCGGTCGATCTGGTGCTCGGCGAAGAGCTTTCCGTCTGGGTGCCGGTGCTGCCGGTTGTGCTCGGTTCGTTGCTGCCGCCATCATAGAAGAGGAAGGCCAGAAGGCCTAGCGCGACAACAAGACCGCCGATCACATAAGCAAGAGTGTTCGAACCCCGGCCTGTATTATCGTAGACGTTGGTCTCGCGATTGTACACGTTCGGTTCGCGATCCATAGGATCCATAGCCATTTTGAAACTCCTTGACCGTTTTACCTCCCGAACAACGCGTCATGTGGGATCGGGTTTCACCGGAGCGTGGCAATTATTTTCGAAATCTGTGCATAAAATTCTTCTAATCTTAACGTTAGGTTAAGCATTCTGAACGCCCGTTCATCTCGAAAGGGGTTGACCCTTTTGAGGGTCGCTCGTACTCCGAGCAGGCGAAGGCAAGAGATAAAGGCGCGAGGGTCATGAACGCTCCGGTCAATCCGAAGAAGCTCATCAAAGGTGCGACAGGCGATTGGGAAATCGTCGTCGGCATGGAGATCCACGCGCAGGTGACGAGCCAAGCCAAGCTGTTCTCCGGCGCCTCGACGGCTTTCGGGGGCGATCCGAACAGCCACGTATCCTTGGTGGACGCGGCTATGCCGGGCATGCTGCCCGTGATCAACGAGGAATGCGTCCGTCAGGCGATCCGTACCGGCCTCGGTCTCAAGGCCGAGATCAACCTGCGCAGCACTTTCGACCGCAAGCACTACTTCTATCCGGATCTGCCGCAGGGGTACCAGATCAGCCAGTACAAGAGCCCGATCGTGGGCGAGGGCGAGGTGATCGTGGACGTGCCGGAGTCCGGCGAGACCATCACGGTGCGCATCGAGCGCCTGCATCTCGAGCAGGACGCCGGCAAGTCGATCCACGACCTGCATCCCACCCTGAGCTTTGTTGATCTCAACCGTTCCGGCGTGGCCCTGATGGAAATCGTCTCGAAGCCGGACCTGCGTTCGGCCGACGAGGCGCGCGCCTATGTGACCAAGCTGCGCACGATCCTGCGCTATCTCGGCACCTGCGACGGCGACATGGACAAGGGCAACCTTCGCGCCGACGTGAACGTTTCGGTCCGCCGTCCCGGCGAGGAGTTCGGCACCCGCTGCGAGATCAAGAACGTCAACTCCATCCGGTTCATCGGCCAGGCCATCGAGGTCGAGGCGCGCCGTCAGATCGCGATCCTGGAGGACGGCGGCAAAATCGACCAGGAGACCCGCCTGTACGATCCGGGCAAGGGCGAGACCCGCTCCATGCGCTCGAAGGAAGAGGCTCACGATTACCGCTACTTCCCCGATCCGGACCTGTTGCCGCTCGAGTTCGACCAGGCTTACGTGGACGATCTCGCCCAGCACCTGCCGGAACTGCCGGACGAGAAGAAGGCCCGCTTCATGGCCGATTACGGTCTGCCGAGTTACGACGCCGGCGTGCTCGTGGCCGAACGCGCCTCCGCCGATTTCTACGAAGAGGTTGCCAAGGGCCGCGACGGCAAGGCCGCGGCGAACTGGGTGATCAACGAGCTGTTCGGACGCCTCAACAAGGAGGGCAAGGACATCACGGGATCGCCGGTCTCGGCCGCGCAGCTCGGCGCCATCATCGAGCTGATCGGAGAGAACGTGATCTCCGGAAAGATCGCCAAAGACCTGTTCGAGATCGTCTTCACGGAGGGCGGCGATCCGCGCGAGATCGTGGAAAAGCGCGGCATGAAGCAGGTGACCGACACGGGCGCCATCGAGAAGGCCGTGGACGAGATCATCGCGGCCAACCCGGACAAGGTGGAGCAGGCCAAGGCGAAGCCGACCCTGCTCGGCTGGTTCGTCGGCCAGACCATGAAGGCCACGGGCGGCAAAGCCAACCCGCAGGCGCTCAATGAGATCCTGAAGCAGAAGCTCGGGATCGAGTAGGCCATGCCCGGCGGATCCGATCCGCCGGGATTGTCGTCGGCGCTGGCCTCGTGACCTCGCAGCCCAACCCCTTCGCCCCACACTGGCTGATCCGCGACATTGTGATCAGCGCGCACAAGGCCGCAGTCGGGCCGGGCGGTCTGCTCTTCATCGGCGATTCCATCGTCGAGGCGTTCTACTGGAACAGCATCGGCGCACTTCCCGTGCTCAATGCGGGCTTTTCCGGCATCTGGACGGAGGCCTTGGAGCCTCGAGTGCCGCTTCTCCTCGAATCGGCGGAGCCCAGTGTCGCGGTGCTGCTCGTAGGCACCAACGACGCCAAGAAGGATTGTACGGAGAGCGCCCTCGACGGCGTCACGGAGCATTTCGAGCGGATCATCGGGCATTTCAATGGCGTACAGGTTCCCGTCATCGTGCTGACACCGCCGCCGATCGAGCAGGCCAAGCGACTGACCAGCTTCTATTCTCCTGATGCCATGGCGTCCCTGAGCCGCCGCATCGTTCAGGTTGCGGAGGGTCGCGTGGCTGGCCTTCTCGATCTGCAGAATGCCTTTGCTGACGGGAGCGGAGCCGCAAGGGCGGGGATAACGACCGACGGGGTCCATCTGTCGGTACAGGCCTACAAGCTTCTGTACGATATGCTCGAGACGACACTTGCCGCACAGACGGTCCGGAGGAAGCGTCAATGACGGAAGTCAGCCAGCGAGGCGGCCAGTCTGCTCCACCTTCGAACGGTGCGCATTGGCCGTTTCTGGACTTACTTCGCCTGGGAGCGGCTCTGCTGGTGCTGTTCGGGCATACGCGCGGGCTCCTCTTCGTGAGCTTCCAGGACATCGTCCAAGCGGGATTGACCACAAAGGTCTTCTACTTCGTGACAGGTATTCACCGAGAGGGTGTCGCGATATTCTTTGCCGTCAGCGGCTTCCTAGTCGGCGGCGGAGTATGGCGCTCCATAGGGAAGTCCAGGTTCAATCCGCAGGCCTATTTCGCCAGCCGGTTCGCCCGAATTTTCGTCGTCCTTCTGCCGGCGCTGGCCCTGAGCCTGCTGCTCGACGGGATCGGGCGGTCTTATCTCGGTGGCACTCGGTTCTTTGGCGAGCGTCCCTTGATGCCGATCGGAGTCACGTCGGATTGGACCTGGGGGCAGATGGCATGCAACCTGGTGGCCATGCAGGGGATCTTCTGCAAGCCGCTTGGGGTGGACCCGCCGCTCTGGTCGCTGGGGTTCGAATGGACTTTCTATCTGCTCGCTCCCCTTCTGTTCGGGATCGGCGTCGCTCGTCTACCGAAATCCGTCAAGATCGGTGCCGCCGTCGTGCTCTTCCTGGGGCTCAACCACTTTGCGGGCGGGATCCTGAGATGGGCTCCCTGGTTCATGATCTGGCTCGCCGGAACCCTGGCTGCCCAGATCGTTCGGGATCGCACGATGCCGCTCGTTGCAGGTCTTGCGGGGCTTGCGGCGATCGCCACCGGATTTCTCGTCTCTCGCTTCCAGATCATACCTCCCTTCGGCACCGATCTCATGGTCGGGCTCGGAACCGCCCTTGCGATCGCGAACCGGAGGTTGCTGTCATGGTGCCCGATCGCAGGTTCGGTGCGCGTCGGAGCAGATTTCTCCTATTCCCTTTACCTTATTCACGTTCCCGTCACGGTTTTTCTGGGCGGTCTCCTCGAATGGTATGGCTGGCCGCCGGTTCTCGTTGCGCCAGGGGCGGCTCCCTATGGGGCATTTGCGGGACTTCTGGCCGGGGCACTCATTACAGCCTTCAGTTTCTCGCTTGTCACCGAACGTCGAACCGGGATCATCCGCAATCTGCTTCTGCGGAAGCGGATCGAGGCTTCCGCGCTCACGAGATCCGTCTAAGTCCATGCAACACGTTCAACAGGGCCCGAACAGCATGACCATGTCTCCTCCCGCGCCATTCCTCGCAAAGGTGCATCCCATCCCGGCCATCAGACCCGTCGCGGATGCCGATGCACAGGATCTCTTCGGTCTCCTGGCGCTCTGCTACGCGGAGTATCCGGGCTGCTTCGTTGATCCGCACGACGATCTGCCTGATTTGCGTGCCGCCGGCTCGTCATATGCCGCAACCGATGGCGCGTTCTGGGCGGTCGAGGACGAGCGCGGACGGGTCTGCGCCTGCGTCGCGGTGGATTTCCCTGAGAAGGGCGCAGCGGAACTGCACCGGCTCTATGTACGCTCCGACCGGCGCGGACAGGGACTCGGGTCCCTGCTCGTGCGCCAAGCCGAGGGGCATGCCCGATTCAAGGGCGCAGACCGCATGGTCCTGTGGTCGGACACGCGCTTCACGACCGCGCACCGGCTCTACACGCAGTGGGGCTACACGCAGATCGACGGCCAGCGCCAGCTCACCGATATCTCGAGATCCGCGGAGTATCGGTTCGAGAAGAAGCTCTAAGCCTCTTCTCTGGCAAAAGCGATCGAGTTGGAGTACATTCTGTTCCAGCGGCTGATTTATCAGCCGCTTTTTCATCAACCTCAGCCGAAGGAGGCGTCACATGGCCAACATTCTTGCCCCATGCACCCACGCCGCAATCCTTTTCTTCAACAACGCTGTAGGTTTCGATGAAGCAGATTACGTTATCTCTCGTCTGGATGACCGTTCGCATTGACCTGATCCCGACCGTGCGCGAGCGCGGCCAGACATCCCGAAAAACTCGCCCGCACTCAGAACTGCCGGTGTCCCTTCGTGCAAGGCTCAGCCCTCATCTGCTGAAGGACATCGGCGAGGACGTGAGCGGGCGCGACTGACGATGATCAGAAACAGATGGCATCACCGGTTGTGTGCCGGTGATGCCGATGAGGCGGGCTCAGCGCTATTCGGATCGGGATTGCTGGGACAAGCTCAGCGATGACGCAGTTGACACCCATACGTTCCTGACATTGTGGATGACGAGGCAGATCTCTCACGGAATCTCATAGACCAGGAACTCGTCGTTGATGCCGCGCAACGCCGTCTTCTGAAGAGTGGGCCGCAGGCCCTTGAGTTCGATGATCTGGGAAGCTTCCCGGTTCTCGACCACCGAATCGGTTGCAAAGATCGCGCGCGATACGGCAAGTCCTTGGACGCGGGAGGCGATGTTGACCGTCTGGCCGAAGTAATCCTGCCGGTCATTCAGGGTCACGGCGAGGCACGGGCCCTCGTGGATGCCGATCTTGAGCAGCAGGTCCTCGCTGCCGCGCTGCTCGTTGAGGCTGCGCATCGCATCGCGCATGCGCAGGGCCGCCGAGATCGCATGGTCCGGCGTAGAGAACGTCGCCATGACCGCATCCCCGATGGTTTTGACCACAGCACCGCCGTCGGTAGCGACGATCTCGTTGAGGACGCGGAAGTGCTCACGCACCAGATCATACGCCACGAGATCGCCGACGCGCTCGTAGAGTTCCGTCGAACCCTTCAGGTCAGTGAACAGGAAGGTCAGGCTGGTGATCTTCAGGCGCTGATCGATGTCGAGCGTGTCGGTGCGGTAGAGATCGCGGAAGGTCTGGTTCGTCAACAGGCGCTTCGCTGTGAGGAAGGGGCGCCTTTGCTCCAGCAGGTGGTGCAGTTCGTGACCGGCGACCCAGACGGCCGGCAGGACGCGCCGGTTCGTGCGGTTCTCGAGAGAGATCCGCAACGGACCCGGCTGCATGACGAGGGTCTCGTTTTGCGGATGGCTCTCGTTGAGGACGAATGAGAGGCTCTGGCGCTCGCGGGTAGGCTCGCCCTTGACGTCGATGAAATGGGCGGCATGGGTGACCGGATCCATGACGATGACGAATTCCGCGGGAAGCTGCAGGGACAGGATCGCGCGCTCACCGGGCGGCAGTTCGACGGCGTCGAGTACGATCTCGTCGATCAGGCGATCGAAACCCTCTGGCAGGTCGACTCCTGATCCCCAGAAGATCTGCCGCATGTACTCGTCCATCGGAAGCGTGTCCGGGTCATGGGCCGCGATCTTCCGGACGCGCGGGCTCACGGTGAACGTGACCTCCACCATCTCGTCGAGCGTCGGCTCATAACCGGCAGCGCAGAGGGCGCAGCTGTATTCGCTCTGATTGATCGACTTGAGGCTCATCCCCGATTCGAGCACCCCGCCGCACCCGGGGCAGAGCACGTTCCAGGACATCTCGAACACCCCGAGCCGGGCCGCGTGAAGGAACGCCGCGATGACGCGATCCTCGTCGAGCCCGTTCCTCGCCGCGAAGGCAAGTGCATTGATGCGGTTCAACTCGTGATCCGGCGCCTGACGGATCAGGCGCTCGAACGCCGCGACGACATCCGTATCGACATCGGCGGATTGCCGAAGGATCGCGAGGAATCTCTCGTCTTCGCCCATACAGCAGCCTCCTTCGAGGGGCAGAACTGGGTCCGCCCGCCTCATCACGCCAGGGCTCGGAATGCGGAGCTGACATTCCGATCCTCAACCCCATGATAGCAAAGCTGGCGCCGTCAGGCACGTGATTAAGGAGCGGCGCGAAGGGGCGCCTGCGGCCCTGTCAGTCCTGATGCGGTTCAAGGCGAGGCCTTGGATCACGATAGGAAGTCACGCCAGAAGGCCAAGCTTCCATAGGCCCTGGAGAGCGATGGTGCTTCCGATGACGAAGACGAGACCAGCCGAGATATAGGGCAGCCGCTCCCCCCATTCCTCCAGACCCGACCATCGCGTCCGGAGGGCATGGGTTCCCCAGGCGGCCACGATGCCCACCGTCACCAATGTGATCGCAAGGCCGACGCTGAAGGCCGCCACCATGCCGATGCCAAGCGTGAGGGCCCTGGCCTGGAGGCAGATGAGCAAAACCGCGATGGCGGCCGGGCAGGGGAGGAGCCCGCCGGTGAACCCGAACCAAGCGATGTCGAAATTCGTGACGTGCCGGTTGCCGCCGAAGCGCTCCCGAACCTCGCGTGCATGGGCCGCAGCATGGGCGTCGAGATGCCCGTCCTCATCATGATGCGCAGAATGGGAATGCCCATCACCATGATTGTGCCCGTGATCATGAGCGTGGCTATGATGCTCGTGGCTATGGTGATGATGGTGGTGCGCGGCCCTCAGCATCCAGAAAATGCGGAACGAAAGCGCCATGATCAGCAGACCCGAGAGCAGAACAAGCCAGGGCTCCGCGCGGTCGAGGATGAGCTTGTCCCCCAGGTACAGACCGAGGAGAGCCAAGGCCCAAACGACGATGGTATGGCCAATGGCAGCCGAGATGCCCAGCAGGGTCGCCTGGGCCGGTGTGCCCCGAACGGCCACGATGAAGGCTGCCATCATGGATTTCGAATGGCCAGGCTCCAGGGCATGCAGGGCGCCGAGCAGGATGGCGGCTGGCAGATAAAGCCAGGGATTGGCCACACCTGCCTGAATGAGCTGGGCGATGTCAGGCATGAAAAAACTCGTTATTTCAAATAGGTCCGGACCACATCGATCAGCTCGTCGGCGCCGCGCATCCGGTCGGTTTCCTGCGTGGGCTCCACCACGTGATGCTGGATGTGATCCTCGATCAGTTCCGCCGTGAGGCCGTTCATGGCCCCTCGCACGGAAGCGACGAGCTGAAGCACATCGGCGCAGCCGAGTTCGTTCTCGAGGGCCCGTTCGATGGCTTCGACCTGGCCGCGGATGCGGCGCACGCGAGCGAGCAGTTTGGACTTGGCTCGAACCGTATGGGACATATGGATCCTCCCGATAAATAATATAGGGGGGTACCCTATATATGTCGAGGCCATTCTCGCCCGCCCGGGTCGATGTACACGAGGTGGCAGGGGATCAGGGCTCAGCGACGCCGTACTCCTCGGCATAACGATTGGCGACCCGCGTCTGCCACAGGCAGAGAACAGGCGCGACCACGAGTTCGACGATCAGCCCGCCGACCATGAAGAAGGATGGCAGTCCGGTGAGAGCGAGGCCGATCAGGCGGCCCAAGCCGCCGATGACCACGAGCAGGGTCAGCAGCCGAAAGCGTCCGGTGTTGACCTCAATCGAGGGCAAGGTGCTCCAGAAGCAGAGACCGATGCCGAGCAGAAGGCCGGACATGAAGCGGAAGTGGCTTTCCGCTGATATACTCACCGCGTCGCCCGTGAGCGCCTGTCCGAACAGGACACCGTACAGGCCAGTGGCGACCGGAATGGCGGCCGCGATGGCCACGCTCTGCTGGAGCAATTTTCGTTCGCGTTCCATACCGGTCATGGCGTCCCCCAATGCCCTGAGATTCTGCTCCTTCCCGAGGACGAAACAATCGATTAGGGTCCCCGGCCACAGAATTTTCTTCATCGGGGATCGCATCATGCCGGCACGGTTCGAACTGCACGGATTCGGCTATTCGGGGCCGACCTACAAGGTGGCTCTCGCTCTGTCGCTGATGGGCGAACCGTTCGATTACGTGCACGTGAACATGATGGAGGGAGACCACAAGCAGCCTCCCCATCTGTCCCGGCAGCGCTACGGCCAGGTTCCCCTTCTGGTCGATCGCAACAGCGGACGCCACCTGTGCCAGTCGGCAGCAATCCTGGAATATCTCGCCGACATGACGGGCCGGTTTGGAGGCGCGAACCTCGACGAGCGCCTGCAGGTGCGCGAGTGGATGTACTGGGATTTCGACCGTCTCGCGGCTCCTCTGTACAAGGCGCGCGTGGTCAAGGCGGGCTTCCGTCAGGCGCCTCCCGAAGTGGTCGAGGATTGCATCATGGCGGCCAAGAACGCTCTGGGGGTCCTGGAACGTCACCTTGCAGGCCGCGCGTGGCTGGTCGGGGAGGGCGTGACCATTGCCGATATCGATGTCTACGGGGTCGTCGCCTTTGCGGGCGAAGCCGGCATCGACGCGGCGGAGTATCCTCAGGTGAGCGCATGGGCGAAGCGGGTCGAAGTTCTGTCCGGATTCCGCGCGCGTGCCGATCTGCTGCCTATGGAATCGCGGGCCGCCGCATGAGCGCTCTGTCGATCAGGGAGGCACAGGCGCGGGATCTCGAAGCGATCATTCGTCTGCACGAGGAAGACGAGCTGGGTTCCCATGGCGACGTTTGGTCGCCCGAGACGCGGCCCGCCTACGAGGCCGCCTTCGCGGCCATCCAGCAAAGCCCCGACAACCGGCTGTTCGTGGCTCTGGACGGCGACGAGGTCGTCGGCACCTTCCAGCTGACGTTCATTCCGAATCTCACCGGTCGTGGCGCCCTGCGCGTCAAGGTGGAGAGCGTCAAGGTGAAGGCTGCGCGACGCTCGGGCGGCATCGGCGCCCGGATGATGGCTTTCGCCGAAGACCATGCCCGTACATATGGGGCGGCCGCCATGGAGCTCACCTCGAACAAGACCCGCACGGATGCGCACCGGTTCTACGAGCATATCGGCTTCGTCCGCAGCCACGAGGGCTTCAAGAAGAAGTTTTGATCGTCAGCAACTCGCCTGTCATGGCCGGCCAGCCTCATGCCGACCAACCGATTGTCTTGAACGCAGCGCTTGTCATCGGCATCGCCGGCCTAAAGCATCGGAGCCAAAAGTGGACCCACTTTTGGGATCGGATCCGATGCTCACTTCCTGAAGCGGCGCATCGTTCGGGGCGGACCCAGCGGGCCGCGCAAGCGAAAACCGGGTCCACTTTTCCGCACGATGCGCTAGCCCGGCGATGCCGACAGCGGTGTCTCGGAACAGGTTAGGCCTTCATCCCGCCCTTTAGGCGCATGTTGCACTCGCTCCAGAACTTCGGCCACTTGGCGTCCTTGGCAAGCTTGCCGCCGGACTTGGCCTCCTTCCACTCCGCGCTGCACTTGCTCATGCGCTCGCGGGCAGCCATCTGGGCGGCCGTCGGCTGCTTCTTCGGCTTCATCTCGGCGGCCGCCTCTGCGGCACCTGCGATGGACAGGGCCATCGCGGCCGCGACGGCGAAACTGACAACTCGGTTCATCATGGGACATCCTCTCGAGCGCCCGTCAGGCGCAGGCGGCATCTCATGATGAAACAATGAAACATGCAAGCGCGGGAAGGCAGCCCTGCGTCCTTTCCACCGAATTTCATTGCAGACGAGGGTGCGAGTTCCGATCTTATGTCTTAACGTCCCGGCACCGACCCGTGTCGTCACGCAAGGAGAGGCTTTCCATGGCAGCTGCCGCGCAGAACCCGATCGATCTCTATTACTGGCCGACCCCGAACGGGTGGAAGATCACCATCATGCTCGAGGAATGCGGGCTCCCCTATGCGATCCATCCGATCAATATCGGCAAAGGCGACCAATTCGCTCCGGAGTTCCTGGCGATCTCTCCCAACAACAAGATGCCCGCCATCGTCGACCCGGACGGTCCCGACGGGCAGCCGATCGCCGTGTTCGAGTCCGGGGCCATCCTGCAATATCTCGGACGCAAGACAGGCCGATTCTATCCGCAGGACGAGCGCGGGCGGGTCGAGGTCGATCAATGGCTGTTCTGGCAGATGGGCGGCTTCGGCCCCATGCTCGGCCAGACGCATCATTTCCGCATCTACGCCCCGGAGAAGGTGCCCTATGCCATCGACCGTTACACGAACGAGACCAACCGTCTCTATGGCGTGCTGAACAAGCGCCTCGAAGATCGGGAGTTCGTGGCAGGCGAATACTCCATTGCCGATATGGCCATCGCCCCTTGGGCGAAGCTGTGGGACCGCCAAGGACAGGATATCGAGGAGTTCCCACATGCGAAGCGCTGGCTCGAGACCGTGCTCGCCCGCCCGGCAGTCCAGCGCGGCATCAAGGTGAGCTCGGATGACCGCGAGAAGACCGACCTGACCGACCCCAAGGTCCAGGCGGTGCTGTTCGGCCAGAGGGCACGGTAGGATCTGATTCTGCCGTTCCCGGGTTCGTCGTTCCGCAGAGCGGCTCCTTGAATCCATTCGTGGACACGGTGCGGAGCCGATGCCTCGAATCCCTGCCCGAGGAGGGTGTTGCGGAGGCCATGGACGTGAAAGGCCGGAGGCTACGGCGCTTCTAGGCGACGATGAAGTCGCCGGCAACGATCGCCGTGTGCACCTTGACGTGTGCGAACTTCACCGAATCGAAGGCATTGCCCGAGCCGTCGGCATCGTAGAACAGGTTGCCCGTCTTGGCGTCGTAAAGGATGCGCACATCCTTGTTTGCGGCCTTTGCGCCGAGCCCGAAGGCGCTCTCGTCGAGCAGGCCCCTGTGCAGCGCGCCGAAGACGGCCTTCGAGAGCCTGATCGTATCGACGCCGCTGAAGTCGGTCAGCGTGTCAACGTTGGTCTTGCCGAGCTTAGTGGAGAACACGAAGGTATCGCTACCATCGCCGCCGGAAAGCTTGTCGCGGCCGAGCCCGCCGTTGAGCACGTCGTCTCCGGCGCCCCCCTTGAGGCGGTCGGCGCCTCTGCTCCCTCGGACCGTGACGGACGCCGGCGGGAGCGAAACTGACGGGAGTGGGACGGTGGGCGTGTCGATCGCCGGAACGTCCGGTGCGACCGGCACGATCCCGTCCGGTGTGATCTGCAGGATAATTCGGGCGTCGATGGAAGCACCCTTTGGGTCGCTTGCCCGCACCACGAGCTCGACGGTGGTTTCCCCCGCCGTGAAGGGCTTGGCCACGATGAGCTCGTCGCCCTGGATCCGGAAGTGGCCGTTCGGGTTCGACGCGAGGAAATAGCCCAGGGCGTCGCCGTCCGGATCGGTCCCCGACAGATGACCCACGACGGCTCCGGCCTTGGCCCGTCCGCTCACGGTTGTGACGTCGAGGCTCACAGACGTGGGAGCCGAGTTCGAAGCGGTCAGTGCGATCGTCCGATCGGCAAACTGCGCATATTCGATGCCCGTCAGCGTGTCCTGACCATCCCCGGTGCGGTTGTCCACGACGGAGAAGCTGCCGTCGGCCTTTCGCTGGACGGTATAATCGGAAAAGTTGCCGCCATAGACCGCCACGTCGGTGCCGCTTCCGCCGATCAGAACGTCGTCGTGCGCGCCACCTCTGAGAACATCGTTGCCGGCTTGGCCGTCGAGAGTGTCGTTGCCGCCGAGGCCGGTAAAGGAGTTGGCGGCATCGTTGCCGATGAAGTGATCCGTGTTGTGCGCGCCCGTAAGGTTCTCGACGTTGCGGATCGTGTCCCAAGTCCCGTTACCGGTCTGCTGTTTGCCGGTGATACGCAGATCGACCTTGTGCCAGGCCAGGCGATAATAGTCTCCGCGCGTGAAACCGAGCGTGTCGACACCCTCGCCGGCATCGAGAAAGTTGGTGCCGGGGCCCGTCACGAAGGTTTCGTCGCCGTCGCCGCCATAGGCGATGTCGTTGCCGGCGCCGAACAGGATCTTGCCGTCGATGGTGCCGCCGCGGCCGTCGTAGATGTTCGTCGACGCCCCCCGCGGCTCGTTCCAGCCGTCTCCGCCGAGCCAGACATCGCCCTTGATGTGGCCGGTGTTGGTGACGGTGGTGGACCCGTTCCAAAGGCCGAAGATGGCAACGACGCCCTCGATCAGGCCAGTATTCGTGATGACGAGACTATCCGTGTCCGTGTCATACCCGTTGGCCACGATTCCATCGCTGCCGATGATGGTTCCCGAGTTGAAGATCGTGTTCTGGGTGCCCGCATGGGTCTCAAGCAACACGGCCGTGCCTGCGCCAAGCTTGCTCTTGCCACTGATCAGGCCCGCATTGGTCACGATATTGGCGCCGCCCCCGCCGGGGATAGGATCGCCGAGCCAAAGTCCTCCCGACAGGCCGAAGACCGAGCCGGTGCCGGAGATGTTGATCCGTCCGGAGGTTGAGATTGCTACGTCCTGCTCGCTGCGTACTGACCCATTGAGCAGCAGGGTGTTGTCCAAACCCGTGATCGCTCGGGAGCCATAGCCCGATGCGGTAATCGAGCTACCCTCAGCCAATACGACCGTATCGTTACGTTCCAGCGCGAGCGCGACATCATAATCCTCAGTCGAAGGCGGCACGGGCGACGATGCGTCAATCACGTAAACGGTCACGGCGGCACTCCAGCTATGGCTCAGCTAAAGGCCTTATTATGTTATAGAGTTATATATCGCAAGCAGTGTTAGGAATAAAATTTCTTCTGAGGGACGATTGTAGGTCGTTCCCGGCCAGTCCTGACGAACTGAAATCTCAGAGTTAATCTTGCACCGGCAATCGGTTCGCTTGGCTCACGAAATTCCGTCGGCTGCCCTGGATGGCCGCACCCGGTACAACCATCGCGTGGTGCAGGGCTCGGAGCTAATTCGCCTTCGTCCAGGTCTGCGACCGGCAGATCAGTCCGCCGAGGACGCAGCCGGAAAGCTGCAGGGTGGTCGGGCTCATGAGCTTGAGCTTGCCGGTATAGGTCTTGCCGTCCTGCGGATTGTAGAGCTGGCCGACGTAGCCGTCCGCCTCAGGCTTGACGTCCCAGATCATCCGGACGCCCACGATGTTGCGGTCCCGCAGCTTCGGGTCTGCGTTATTGGTATCCTTCTCGTAGGTCGAGGACACGATGGTGCCGCAATAAACGGCGCCGCATCTGGCAATCCTCACCCGGGTATCGCCGCTCTGGGTCAGCCATGTCCCGCTCGGGTCTGCCGATTGAGCCTGGGCCGGGACGGTCAACAGGGCAAGGCCGAAAGCGGCCAGGATCGCGTGCTTCATGGGGGACTCCCTCTATGCCGGTATTCACCGGGCCGTTCATCCAGAAGAGTAGGGGAGGCGGTTAAGCTTTCCAAGCGGGTGGGGGCAAAAGGCGCTTGAGGCGCGAGGGGCTCGTCGCTATAAGCGCCGCACTTCATCAATTCCCATCTCAGATCAAAGCGAGTTGCCATGGCCATCGAGCGTACCTTCTCCATCATCAAGCCCGACGCGACCGAGCGGAACCTCACCGGCGCCATCAACGCCGTCATCGAGAAGGCCGGCCTGCGCATCGTGGCTCAGAAGCGCATCCTCATGAGCCGCCGCGAGGCCGAGACCTTCTACGCGGTCCACAAGGAGCGCCCCTTCTTCGGCGAGCTCGTGGACTTCATGATCTCCGCCCCGGTCGTCGTTCAGGTCCTCGAGGGCGAGAACGCCGTTCTCCGCTACCGCGAGATCATGGGCGCCACCAACCCGGAGAGCGCCGCCGAGGGCACGATCCGCAAGCTCTACGCCAAGTCGATCGGCGAGAATTCGGTCCACGGCTCCGACAGCCAGGACAACGCCAAGATCGAGATCGCCCAGTTCTTCTCGGGCAACGAGATCGTCGGCTAAGCTTTCGTGGCATAGCCCTCATGTTTAGGCCGCCCTCGGGCGGCCTTTTCATTTTACGGCTCTTCGACCATCATGCGCCCGCCATGAACCAAGCTTCCCGCATCGAACGCCGCGCCTCCGTTTGCCCGCACGATTGCCCATCCGTGTGCTCCCTCGAGGTCGAGGTGATCGACGGTCGCACCATCGGCCGCGTCCACGGAGCGAAGAGCAACACCTACACGGCAGGCGTGATCTGCGCGAAGGTGGCCCGCTATGCGGAGCGCATCCACAATCCGGACCGGCTGCTCCATCCGCTACGGCGCACCGGCCCCAAGGGCTCGGGGCAGTTCGAGCGCATCTCCTGGGATGAGGCCCTCGACGTCGTGGCGGCGAAATTCCTGGAAGCGGAGCGGGAGTTCGGCTCGGAATCGGTCTGGCCCTACTACTATGCCGGCACCATGGGCTACGTGATGCGCGACGGCATCAACCGCCTGCGTCATGTGAAGAAATATTCCGGCCAATATTCCACCATCTGTACGGCCATGAGCTGGACCGGATACGTGGCCGGCGCGGGTCACTTGCGCGGCGCCGACCCGCGCGAGATGGCGGTCTCCGACTGCATCGTGATCTGGGGCACGAACCCGGTTCATACTCAGGTTAACGTGATGACGCACGCGATGAAGGCCCGAAAGGAGCGCGGCGCCAAGATCGTGGCCATCGACATCTACCAGAACGCCACCATGAAGCAGGCCGACATGGCGCTGCTCGTGAAGCCGGGGACAGACGGCGCGCTCGCCTGCGCGGTCATGCACGTGCTCTTCCGCGACGGGCTCGCGGACTGGGACTATCTCGAAAGCTACACCGACCATCCGCGTGAACTCGAGGAGCATCTGCGCACGCGCGATCCGGCGTGGGCCTCCGCCATCACGGGCCTGTCGGTGGAGGAGATCGAAGCCTTCGCCGGGCTCGTGGGCGCGACCAAGCGCACTTACTTCCGCCTCGGCTTCGGTTTCGCGCGCCAGCGCAACGGCGTGGTCAACATGCATGCGGCGCTCTCCATCCCGGCGGTCACCGGCGCGTGGCGCTACGAGGGCGGCGGCGCTCTGCATTCCAACAGCGGAATCTTCCATTGGAACAAGGCTTTGATCGAGGGCCACGACGCCATCGACAAGAGCATCCGCATCCTCGACCAGTCCCAGATCGGCCGTGTTCTCACCGGCGACCCGCAGGCGCTCTACGATGGACCTCCCGTCAAGGCGATGCTGATCCAGAACACCAATCCGGTCTCGGTCGCCCCTGAGCAGGAGCTGGTGAAGCAGGGCTTCGCCCGGGAAGACCTCTTCGTCTGCGTCCACGAGCAGTTCATGACCGAGACGGCTCTGATGGCCGACATCGTGCTGCCCGCGACCATGTTCATGGAGCACGACGATCTGTATTCCGGCGGCGGACATCAGCATTTCCAGGTCGGCCCCAGGCTGATCGATCCGCCGGGCGAGTGCCGCTCCAACCACGAGGTGTTCCGCGGGCTGGCAGCGCGCCTCGGCGCGGAGCATCGCGGCTTCGCCATGGAGCCGCGGGAGATCATCGACTGGACCCTCCGGAATTCGGGCTGGGGCGATCTCGATAACCTGGAGGCTCATGTTCATTTCGACGCGCAGCCGCCCTTCGAGGAGGCTCATTTCCTCAATGGCTTCGGCTATCCGGACGGCAAGTTCCGCTTCAAGCCTGACTGGACGGCGATCCCGTCCTACAACAATGGCCCTATGGGGCCCTGGGCCAGCATGCCGGCCTTCCCGGACCACTGGAGCGTGATCGAGGCGGCGACGAGCGAGCATCCGTTCCGGCTTGCCACCAGCCCGGCGCGGAACTTCCTCAATTCGAGCTTCAATGAAACTCCGACTTCCCTGGAGAAGGAGAGGAGGCCCGAGGTGATGATCCATCCGCTCGATGCCGAGCCGCAGGGCATCGCAGACGGCGATTGGGTCAAGCTCAGGAACCACCGCGGCGAGGTCTATCTGCGGGCGAGGCTCTTCGATGGTGTGCGGCGCGGCGTATTGATCGCCGAGGGCATCTGGCCCAACGCGGCCCATCCCTTCGGACGCGGCATCAACACGCTCACCGGCGGCGACCAGGTGGCTCCCTACGGCGGGGCCGCCTTCCACGACAATCGGGTGGCACTGGAGAAGGCCTCACCTGACCTTGAGTGATCCAACTATCGTCTGATTCCGAGCAACATAGTAACGTTTAATCATAGTCAGGCGTCGCGCGCCTCGTGCGGGGCTCGCATGGGGCTCCTACCACTCCAGGCGATCATTCATTGTGTGAGGATTCGGGCATGACGGACGTAAAGGCGACTGATGATCGCTCACATCAGGACCTCGATGCCGGTTCAATCAGACACGAGGGCAGGACCGCTCCCTCATTGGCGGACGTCGCGGCACCGGTCGTTCTGACGATCGACGATCTCGCATTCGCGACCGGCGGTCTCCTGACCAGGAAAGTGAACGAGTACGAAGGGCAGCACCGCTGAGAACTGCCTGCGCCAACCTTGGAGAGACCAGGAGCGGCACCCCCCCGGTGCCGCTCTTTTCGTGGTCGCCCCCGGGCGCCGGTCAGACCTTCTTAAGCCTATCCGCAGCTGCCCCTTGATCCCGAACGGCCAAGCCTATTCTTAAAGCCGAACGTGATTTCGTCCCTGGGGAGCCATCCATGACCTCGATCCTTCGCGCGCTGCTCGTGACTGGCGCTGTTTCTGCCGGCGCGGCATCGGCCTTCGCGGCCGCCTCCAACACGCCGACGCAATACCAGGTCGATCCGGCGCTCAAGACCGAGAGCGTCGCTCAGCTGCGCGTCCGGGTAAGTCAGGCCTGCGCGATCACGCAGGGTCGCCTCCAGAGCGGCGTCAGCGAGGCGTCCCTTGGTCGTGGCTGCGACTGTTATGCGGGTCGCACCATGCGATCCCTGAGCGCCGATGAGCTCCAGGCCTACCGGGATACGGGCCTTTTCAACGACACGGCCCGCGAAAAGGCGCTCACCGCTCTCGACGCTTGCCGGCTGCCGCGCCCGCAGATGTAAGCGACTCCGAGGTGCACCGGACCGGGAGCCGGAGCTTTGCCGATACCGGCTCGTACGCTAGTGTCTGGCCATGCCTGCATCCGCCAACCTGTCCCGCGTCTCGGCCGTCGTTCTCGCGGCCTTGGTGGCGTACGCCGCTCTCGTGCTCGAGGGCTCGACGCTCCGGGCGCAGGATCTCCGCGCGACTACGGAAGGGCAGTTCCGAAGCTGGCTGGACGGGACGGTCTGGGCCGATGCGCAGAAGCAGGGTGTCACCCGGGAGACCTTCGAGCGCAACCTGTCGGCGATAGGGCTCGACTGGGCTCTCCCTGAACTTCTCCCGGCGGGTCGCCCGGTCCCGTCCGACGACCAGCGCCAGGCCGAGTTTCAGAGCCCTGGCCGCTATTTTCCCGAGGCCCAGCTCGCCTCCCTGGCCAAGGACGGCCGCGTACTCCTGCAGCGATGGGACTCCGCTCTCGACGACATCGAGCGCCGCTATGGCGTGCCACGGGAGATCGTGGTCGCGATCTGGGGCCGCGAGTCGCATTTCGGCCGCGTCCGGGCAAAGCACCAGGCCCTGCGGGTTCTGGCCACGCAGGCCTTCATGGGGCGCCGAAAGGCGCTGTATTATCCGGAGCTTCTCGCGGCCCTGGTGATCCTCGAGGGGGATCATTTTTCCGGCGAGACCCTGCTGTCGTCCTGGGCCGGGGCCTTGGGACAGCCGCAGCTTCTCCCCTCGAAATTCCTGCGCTATGCGGTCGACGCCGATGGCGACGGCCGCCGGGATGTCTGGGACTCGGTGCCGGACAGCCTGAGCTCGATCGCGAACTATCTGCGCGAGCATGGCTGGAAGCCGGGTACCGGCTGGGGCTTCGAGGTGAAGCTGCCGCAGGCGGTCTCCTGCACGCTGGAGGGGCCGCGGCAGGGCAGGCCGATGGGGGATTGGCTCAGGCTCGGACTCACGCCCGCCCTCGGTGCCCCGCCCCCTTGGGGCCACGACACAGCGGCTTTCCTGGTCATGCCCGCCGGCCGCCTCGGACCGTCCTTCCTGGTGTCCGAGAATTTCTACGTTCTCAAGCAGTACAACGAGTCCGATCTCTATGCGCTTTTCATCGGACATCTGGCAGACCGCATGGGCGGCGCCTCGGCGTTCGCCGGACGGTGGCGGCCGATCGATTCCCTACGGCGCGGCGACATTCAGACGATGCAGGAGCGACTGAAGGGCCAGGGCTATGATGTCGGCAAGGTCGACGGCCTGATCGGCTTTGCCACCCGCACGGCGATCGGCCAGTGGCAGATCAAGGATCGCCGCGACGAGACCTGCTTTCCCGATGCGGCCCTCGTCCAAGCCCTTCGCTAGCGCATCGTGTGGACGCAGGCGAAACTGCCTACGAGACCAGGATGCAGAAAGACCGAGGCGAATTCGGCCTTTCCTTTCGAGGATGCGAGAGGCATTCAAATCGCCATCATCCGGGCAGAAGGTCGATCACCCGCATGATGGCAACCGTGCTCCCGGTATTCTTGCTGCGCTCCGGCATGCCCTTGGCGCAGGACCACACGTCGCCCTTCCTGTAGCGAGCGTCGCCGGAACCGGTGTCTACGGTCAGTTCGCCTTCCAGCATGTGGCAGACCATGTCGTTGGCCATGCTCGACCCGCTGGTGCTCGCGCCGGGCTGATAGATGCTGTCGCGCATCGATACCGTCTTGTAGTTCGGAATCATCGTGTCACGCTTCGAGTAGTCCACGCGACGGACACCCGGGGCGATTTCCCGGCCTTCCGATGCTCCGGGGGTCTGGGCGGAAGCAGTTGCAGTCGGAAGGGCAACAGACGCTAAGGCAATATTGAGCAAGGTCTGGCGACGGTTGAGCTGTCTCATGGCGTTCTCCCGTCAAAAAGAAGCCACCCCAGCACCTGGGATTCCACGCCCGTTCAGAGCGCGTGTCAATGGATGTTTATGGAACCGTCGGTCGTTTCACGACCCGGGCGAATGCAGCGAACCGCTCGCGTCCCATGGGCGTGAAAACACCACCCGCCCGGTCTCCAGCCGCGCCGTCCCGTCGCAGATCATGCGCAGGGCCTGTGGATAGAGCCGGTGCTCCTGCACGATCACCCGGGTCGCGAGGCTCTCCTCGGTATCGCCTGGAACGACGGGCACCGCCGCCTGGGCGATGATCGGGCCGGCGTCGAGCTCCGGCACCACGAAATGCACCGTGCAGCCATGCACCAGCACGCCATCCGCGAGGGCCCGGCGATGGGTGTGGGTGCCGCGATAAAGGGGCAGCAGGGACGGGTGGATGTTGATCATCCGGCCGGCCCAGCGCTCCACGAACCAGTCAGTCAGGACCCGCATGAACCCGGCGAGGCATATGAAGGCGATGCCGCGCGAGGCAAGCGCCGCATCCATCGCGTGCTCGAAATCCTCGCGGGTGGGATGGGCCTTGTGGTCGATCACGCAGGTGGCGATCCCGGCCTCCCGGGCCCGATCCAACCCGGCCGCGTCCGGGCGGTTCGACACCACGAGGGCGATCTCGGCAGGAAAAGCCCCGGCTCGGGCGGCCTCGATCAGCGAGACCATGTTCGAGCCGCGGCCCGAGATCAGGATGGCGACGCGGCGGCGGGTCATCAGATCGCCAGGTGCCCCGCGGTCTGGACGCGCTCGCCACCGGCATGCGCTACGGTCTCGCCGATGCGGACCGGAGCCTCGCCCGCCTGGCGCAGCCGCTCCGTCACGGCCTCCGCTTGGTCGGCTGCGGCCACGACGATCATGCCGATGCCGCAGTTGAAGGTGCGCAGCATCTCGGCCTCGGCCACGCCGCCGGCCTTGGCGAGCCAGCCGAACACGGGCGGGACGGCAATCGCACCGAGGTCGAGGCGCACGCCGACGCCGTCCGGCAGGACGCGCGGGATGTTGTCCGGGAAACCGCCGCCGGTGATGTGGCAGAGGGCGTTGATGCCGTGGCCGGTCTTCAGGACCTCCAGCAGGGCCTTCACGTAGATCCGGGTCGGCTCCAGCAGGGCCTGGGCGAGGCTCTTGCCCTGCGCGAAGGGGGCGGGTGCATCCCAGGCGAGGCCGGACTGCTCGACGATCCGGCGCACGAGGGAGAAGCCGTTGGAATGGACGCCGGAGGAGGGCAGTCCGATGAGCACGTCGCCGACGACCACATCCTTGGGCAGCAGCGTGCCGCGCTCGGCGGCGCCGACCGCGAAGCCCGCGAGGTCGTAATCGCCCTTCGCATAGAGCCCGGGCATCTCGGCCGTCTCGCCTCCGATCAGCGCGCAGCCCGCCTGGAGGCAACCCTCGGCGATGCCCCTGACGATATGGACGCCGACCTCGGGAGAGAGCTTGCCGGTGGCGAAATAGTCGAGGAAGAACAGGGGCTCGGCACCCTGCACGATGATGTCGTTCACGCACATGGCCACGAGGTCGATGCCGATCGTGTCGTGAATGCCCGTGTCGATGGCGATCTTGACCTTGGTGCCGACCCCGTCATTGGCCGCCACCAGGATCGGATCCTTGAAGCCGGCGGCCTTGAGATCGAAGAGCCCGCCGAAGCCGCCGATCTCCGCGTCCGCGCCCGGCCGGCGCGTCGAGCGGACCAGGGGCTTGATCTGGTCGACCATGGCATTGCCCGCGTCGATGTCGACGCCCGCTTGGGCATAGGTCAGGCCGTTGGTCTGCTTCTCGGTCGTCATGGCTCACCCCGTGTTGGCTCGGGCAGTAAGGCGAGAGGGACCGGGAGGCAAGGGGATTTGAGCAACCGTGAGGGATTAGGCGGGTGCGATCACCGGGACAAGCCCAGTGATCCCGCTGCGGTGAGGCGGAGAGCCTGTCCGGATTGGAATGGCGGGCCCTGACACCCTCCTCGTCATCACCGGCCTCGTGCCGGTGATCCCGATCGGAAGAGCGCCGCGCCTCACCGCAGCGGGATGGCCGGGACAAGCCCGGCCATGACGTCGAGGGTGTTGGGACGGGCGAAGGGTGGCGAGGAAGGGCGGAGGGTGACGGGAGTGCCTGCGGGCCCGGTTGTGCGAGGCCGCCCGTCTAGATCTCACACCTTCACCCTGCTCAGGATGAGGGGTGTCGCGTGAAGGGGACATGGGCGCTCGGGAGAAGCCCCGTCTTGACCGGGAGAGGCACGTATTATCCCCATCCTCTGGGACCGGAGATTGAACTCCGCGCCTCGACCGGCCATCATCGGCCCGATGACCATTCCGAACATCATCACCATCGGCCGCCTGATCATCGTGCCCATCGTGATCGTCATGATCATGCAGCACCGGTGGAGCACGGCCTTCGTGCTCTTCGTCGTGGCCGGGGTCTCTGACGGCATCGACGGGTTCATCGCCCGGCATTTCAACCAGAAGAGCGAGTTCGGCGCCTATATCGACCCCATCGCCGATAAGGCGCTGCTGGTCTCGATCTACGTGACGCTCGCCATCGTGGGGGCGATCCCGAGCTGGCTTGCCATCGTGGTGGTGTCGCGGGACGTGATGATCGTGGCGGCGATCCTCCTGTCCTGGATCATGAGCCGTCCGGTGGAGATCAAGCCGCTCCTCGTGAGCAAGCTGAACACCGCCGCGCAGATCGCCTTTGCCGCCTATGCACTGGCTGCCAATGCCTTCGGGGTGGATCTCGCGGGGCTGGATGAGCTTGCCATGGTGCTGGTCGCCACCTTGACCATAGCGTCTGCCGGTGCCTATCTCGGAGGCTGGCTGCGGCACATGACCACCTGAAGGCCAGAATTGACAGGTATGGAGTACGGATGACGGTCCAACGGCAGATCGGGTTCTGGATTGCGGCACTGGTCGTCGCGGTTCTGCTGCTGTTCGTGCTGCGCGGCATCCTGCTGCCCTTCGTGGCGGGCTTCGCGCTGGCCTATCTGCTCGATCCTCTGGCCGACCGGCTGCAGAAGGTCGGCATCGGCCGCCTGGGCGCGAGCCTGCTGATCCTGGTCCTGTTCGTCCTCGTCTTCATCGTCGCCCTGATGATCCTGGTTCCCTTCGCGGCCCAGCAGGTGGGAGCCTTCGTGGAGCGGCTGCCGGGCTACGTGGCGCGGCTTCAGGAGCTCGGAGCCGAGCAGCTCGGGCCGCTGATCCGCAAGCTCGGGATCGAGGACGCCCTGCCGGCGACCCCGCCCTCCGTGGGCAACCTCATCAGCCAGGGCATCGCCTGGGTGACGGCTTTCCTTCAGGGGCTGTGGTCCGGAGGGCAGGCCTTGATCGGCATCTTCTCCCTGCTGGTGGTGACCCCGGTCGTCGCCTTCTACATGCTCGTCGACTGGGACCGCATGGTGCGGACGGTCGATTCCTGGATGCCGATGAAGCACCGGGAGACGATCCGGTCCATCGCCCGCGACATCGACCGGGCGATCGCAGGCTTCGTCCGTGGCCAGGCCATGGTCTGCTTCATCCTGGGCACCTTCTATGCGGTGAGCCTGGCGCTGATCGGGCTCAATTTCGGCGCCCTGATCGGCATGACGGCGGGAGTCCTGAGCTTCATCCCCTATGTGGGCTCGCTCACCGGGCTCATCCTGTCGGTCGGCGTCGCCATCGTCCAGTTCTGGCCGGACTGGACCATGATCGCCGCGACGCTCGGCATCTTCATCTTCGGCCAGTTCGTCGAAGGCAACATCCTGTCCCCGAAGCTGGTGGGCGATTCCGTCGGGCTGCATCCGGTCTGGCTCATGTTCGCCCTGGTGGCCTTCGGCGCGCTCTTCGGCTTCGTCGGCCTGCTGCTCGCGGTCCCGCTCGCGGCCGCCGTGGGGGTCGTCGCGCGGTTCGCCCTGCGCCAGTACCTGGCAAGCCCCCTTTATCGCGGCGCCGAGCCGGCGATCCTGAAACCGAAGGTCGAGCCGGAGAAGGTCGACATCGATGCGTGAGACGCCCAAGCAGCTCGCCTTCGATCTTCCGCTCGATCCGCGGTTCGGCGCCGAGGATTTCCTCGTCAGCCCGTCGAACGAGCAGGCCTACGGCCTCATCGAGAGCTGGCCCGCCTGGCCGGACACGATCCTGCTCCTCGTCGGTCCTCGCGGCAGCGGCAAGAGCCATCTCGCGTCGATCTGGGCCACGAATGCCCGCGCCTGGACCATCGACGCCTCGGGGATCACCCAGGACAAGGTTCCGCATCTGGTCTCGAACGGCGCGCTCGCCATCGAGGACATGGACCGCGGCGAACGGGACGAGGCGGCTCTGTTCCATCTCCTGAACCTGGCGCGCGAGAAGAAGGCATCGCTGCTGATCACCTGCGAGACGCCGCCCGACCGCTGGTCGTTGCGAACGCCGGACCTCCTGTCGCGCCTGCGCCTCGCGCCGAGCGTATCGCTGGAAGCGCCGGACGATGCGCTCCTGAAAGCCGTTCTTGTGAAGCTCTTCGTCGACAGGCAACTCGTGGTCGACACCTCCGTTGTCGACTATATTGCTCTGCGGATCGAACGGTCTTTGGCGAAGGCTTCCGAGCTGGTGGCGCTCCTCGACCGGGAGGCCCTGAGCCGGGGCCGGCGGGTGTCACGGGCGATCGCCGCAGAGATCCTTGGTGCCGCACAGGAAATGGATGAGAGCGAGTGAAGCCTGACATCAACGCCGCGTTGTCGAACCGTCGTGAAACCGTCACGAAGCCCAGAGCAAAACGGTCGCCGAAAAAGGATACGGCGGAGATCGAAGTGCGCAGCGCGATTGCCCTGAAAGAGGTGGAGACCGTCAGCGAGGCGCCGCTGCCCAAGGCGCCGCCGGACATCGAGCTCGACGGGGCGGTGCTGCGGAAGTTCCCGCAGCGCTTCATCAACCGGGAGCTGTCCTGGCTGCAGTTCAACCGGCGGGTGTTCGAGGAGGCGTCGAACCGCAACCATCCGCTCCTCGAGCAGCTGCGCTTCCTGTCGATCTCGGCCGACAACCTCGACGAGTTCTTCATGGTCCGCGTCGCCGGCCTGATCGGCCAGGTGCGCTCGGGCGTGGCCACCACGTCGCAGGACGGGCTCACGCCGCAGGAACAGCTCGCCAAGATCTCGGTCGCCGTGTCGAACCTCGCGTCGGACCAGCAGCGGCGCTGGCGCGAGTTGCGGGACGCTCTTCTCGAGGAGGGCATCGTTCTGACCGAGGGCGCCGGCCTGACCAAGGCGGAGGCCTCCTGGCTCGAGGATTACTTCCTCAACCACGTCTTCCCGGTCCTGACGCCGCTCGCCATCGATCCGGCGCATCCGTTCCCGTTCATCCCGAATCTCGGCTCCTCCATCGCCCTGAAGCTCGTGCGCCAGAGCGACGGCAAGGTGCTGAACGCGCTGATCCGCCTTCCGTCGCGGGCCGAGCGCTTCATCCGCCTGCCGGACTTCGCCGAGACCGGCGCCACCCGCTTCATCGCGCTCGAGCAGATGATCGTGCTCTACACGAGCCGCCTGTTCCCCGGTTACGATGTGCAGGGGCAGGGCGCCTTCCGGGTCATCCGCGATTCCGACATCGAGGTGGAGGAGGAGGCCGAAGATCTGGTGCGCCTGTTCGAAACGGCCCTCAAGCAGCGCCGCCGCGGCAGCGTGATCCGCCTGGAGGTCGAGGCGGCCATGCCGGAGGACCTGCGTCTCTTCGTGGCCGAGGAGCTGGAAGTGTCGAGCGACGAGGTCTTCGTGGTCGAGGGCATGATGGGCCTGCGGGACCTGTCGCAGCTTGTCGCCCTGGAACGTCCGGACCTGAAGTTCAAGCCCTACAACCCGCGCTTCCCCGAGCGCATCCGCGAGCACAGCGGCGACTGCTTCGCGGCGATCCGTGAGAAGGACATCATCGTCCACCACCCCTACGAATCCTTCGACGCGGTGGTGCAGTTCCTGCGCCAGGCCGCGCGCGATCCCAACGTGGTGGCGATCAAGCAGACCCTGTACCGCACCTCGTCCGATTCCCCGATCGTGGCGGCCCTCGCCGAGGCGGCCGAGGCCGGCAAGTCCGTGACCGCCCTCGTGGAGCTCAAGGCGCGCTTCGACGAGGAGGCCAACATCCGCTGGGCCCGCGACCTCGAGCGCGCCGGCGCCCAGGTGGTGTTCGGCTTCATCGAGCTGAAGACCCACGCGAAGCTGTCGATGGTCGTCCGCCGCGAGGGCAGCCAGCTCATCACGTATTGTCACGTGGGGACGGGCAACTACCACCCGATCACCGCGCGCATCTACACCGACCTGTCCTATTTCACCGCCGATCCGGTGATCGGCCGGGACGTGTCGCGCATCTTCAACTTCGTGACCGGATACGCGGAGCCGGCCGAGCTGGAGCGCATGGCGGTCTCGCCGCTGAACCTCAAGAAGCGCCTGCTCGAGCATATCGCCGAGGAGGTGGAGCATGCCAGGGCAGGGCGACCCGGAGCGATCTGGGGCAAGTGCAACTCCATGACCGACCCCGAGATCATCGACGCCCTCTACGACGCGAGCGCGGCGGGCGTGCAGGTCGATCTCATCGTGCGCGGCATCTGCTGCCTCCGGCCCGGCATCAAGGGCCTATCGGAGAACATCCGGGTCAAATCCATCGTCGGACGCTTCCTGGAGCACACCCGCATCTATTCCTTCGGCAACGGGCAGGCTCTGCCCAACCCCAAGGCGCATGTCTACATCTCGTCGGCGGATCTCATGTCGCGCAACCTCGACCGCCGCGTCGAGGCCTTGATGCCGATCCTCAACCCGACCGTGCACCAGCAGGTGCTCGACCAGATCATGCTCGCCAACCTCCTCGACAACGAGCAGAGCTGGACGGTGCTTCCCGACGGCTCGAGCCAGCGCGTGGTGCCGGCCAAGGGCGAGGAACCATTCAACGCTCACAAGTATTTCATGACAAATCCGAGTCTGTCGGGCCGTGGCAAATCCCTCAAGACCTCCAGTCCCAAAGCGCTCGCCAAGCGCGGGCAGCGCTGACATGCAGGCCGTAAGCCAGGAGGCTCAGGGACGGCTCAAGATCGGCCGTCCCTGTGCCATCATCGACATCGGGTCGAACTCGGTGCGCCTCGTGGCCTATGAGGGCCTCTCCCGGGCCGTGACGCCGATCTACAACGAGAAGGTCCTCTGCGGCCTCGGGCGTCACGTGGCGACCACCGGCCGCCTGGACGACGAGGCCGTCGACCGGGCCCTGCGGGCGCTCGCCCGGTTCCGGGTCCTCTGCGACACGATGCAGGTATCCGAGGTCTTCGTTCTGGCCACGGCGGCGGCGCGCGACGCCTCCAACGGTCCCGCCTTCCTGGAGGCGGCGGCCCGAGCCTGCGGCCGGCCGATCAGCCTCCTGTCCGGCGCGGAAGAGGCCCGGGCCTCGGCGCTCGGCGTCATCGCGGGCTTCCACGAGCCCGACGGCATCGTCGGCGACATGGGCGGCGGCAGCCTTGAGCTGGTGGAGGTCCAGGGCTCGCAGGTTGGGCAGGGCGTGACGATGCGGCTGGGCGGCCTGGCCCTGCAGGACCTCAGCGGCGGCTCGCTGAAGCGGGCCCAGAGGATCGTCCGCGAGACCCTGGAGAGGGCTCCCGAATACCTGGAGAACCTGCATGGCCGCACCTTCTACGCGGTCGGCGGCACCTGGCGCGCCCTGGCGCGGCTGCATCAGGCGGCGCGGGACTACCCGCTGCACGTGATGCACGGCTATCTCATCGACCCCGATGACGGGCTCGACTTCCTGCATCTCGTCGAGGAGGCCGACGCCAAGACGCTCAAGGATATCGAGAGCGTCTCGGAAGCCCGTCGGCCGCTGCTCGCCTACGGGGCGATCCTGCTGGAGGAGATCATCCGGCTCGGCCAGCCGGTCGAAGTGGCCATTTCGGCCTTCGGCGTGCGCGAGGGCGTGCTGTTCGACCGGCTCGATCCCGAGACGCGCGAGCGCGATCCGCTGCTCGCCGCCGCCAGCGACCTCAACCTCCTGCGCTCCCGCTCGCCCCGCCATGGGGTGGAGCTGTGCCAATGGACCGAAGCCTTCATCCGGAGCCTCGGCCTGCCCGAAACGGAGTACGACACCCGGCTCCGGCGGGCCGCCTGCCTTCTGGCCGACATCGGATGGCGCGCCCACCCGGACTACCGGGGCGAGCAGAGCCTCAACCTGATCGCCTACGGGGCCTTCGCCGGGCTCGACCATCCGGGCCGCGCCTATCTCGCCCTGTCGATCTTCTTCCGGCACGAGGGCCTCTCGCCCGACAAGGTGAGCTCGCGCATCAAGGCGCTGGCCGGTCCGCGCCTCCTGGAGCGCGCCCGGCTGCTCGCCGCCCTGATGCGGGTCGCCTATCCGGTCTCGGTGGCCATGGAGGGCGTGCTGCCCGAGGCGCCTCTCATGGCCCGCGGCAGCCAGATCGTGCTGCGTCTGCCGGCCCATCTCGAGCCGCTCGCCAACGAGCGCCTGTCGGGCCGCCTGCGGGGGCTGGGCAAGCTCCTCAACATGGATCCGGTGATCGAAATCATGTGAGGCGGGGCGGGCCGGCGCGTGCGTCGCTGTATCCCATCGCCAAGATGGGTTTACAGTGCCATTCGCTGCGCTACTGTCCAACCCGCAAGAGAACACGCACCAAGGGGAAATGACCATGGAACTGGTCGACCTGACAGCTGTCCGCAACGCCGACCGCTCGAACGAGCCTTATGATTATCTTCTCGCATCCGGCGTTCTGAAGCAGGACAAGATCGACGAGCTGCGGCGGGACTTTCCCGCCATCGACAAGCCCGGCTATCTGACCGTGGACGAGGTCAAGCTCCAGGGGCGCTTCAAGCAGCTCATCGACGAGCTGGAGGGTCCGGAGCTGACCGAGGAGCTGTCGAAGAAGTTCGGCATCGACCTGCACCCCTATCCGCGTCTGACCACCATCATGAAAAAGTCGCAGCCGAAATACGGCGCCATCCACACGGACGGCCCGTCCAAGGTCATGACCATGCTGATCTACATGAACGACGAGTGGCAGCAGGACGAGGGCGGGCGCCTGCGCGTGCTCTACGACGAGAAGAACTACGACCGCTACAAGCTCGAAGTGCCGCCCGTCATGGGCACCATGTTCGCCTTCCTGCGGGCCGACAATTCCTGGCACGGCCATCTGCCCTTCGCGGGCGAGCGCCGCGTGGTCCAGATCGCCTGGGTAAAGAGCCAGGCCGACGTGGACCGCAAGAAGAAGCACAACAAGCTGGCCCAGGTCTTCAAGGGCATCTTCGGGCGGTGAGCCTCCCGCACAGCGTGACGTCTGGTGTATAAGCGATGGCCGGGTTCAGCCCGGCCATTGTCATGTGGGGGGCAGCCATGGCGCCGGACATCAGAACCGTTGCCACGCGCATCGTCTACGAGAACCGCTGGATGCGCGTGCGGGAAGACGCCATCGTCCGGCAGGACGGCTCGCCCGGCATCTACGGCGTCGTCGAAAAGACGGACTTCGCCGTTATCGCGCCCATCTCGAACGGCGCGATCCACCTGGTGGAGCAGTACCGCTATCCCGTTCAGGGCCGCTATTGGGAGCTGCCGCAGGGTTCATGGGAGGATGCGCCCGGCATCGACCCGCTGGAACTCGCCCGCGCCGAATTGCGAGAGGAGACGGGGCTGACGGCGGAGACCATGCTGCACGTGGGACATCTGTTCGAGTGCTACGGCCACTCGAACCAGGGCTTCCACATCTACCTCGCGCAAGGCCTTCGTCAGGGCGAAACCCGTCGTGAGCACACCGAGCAGGACATGGTGAGCCGCGCGTTCCCGGTCGACGAGGTGCTCGCGATGATCTCCAGCGGCGTCATCAAGGATGCCGCCACGGTGGCGACCCTGGGGCTGCTGCGATTGAAAGGGCTGCTCTGACCGATCAGTCCTGGGCGGCGATCGTCCTCAGCCTCACCCGCCCGCGCTCCAGCACCAGCCCGAGCTCTCCGTTCTTCAAGGCAATGGCCTTGTCGCCGAACAGCCTGCGCCGCCAGCCGTGCAGGCTGGGGACGTCGGCGCTGTCGCTGTCCGCGATGGCTTCCAGCTCCTCGACCGTGGCGATGATCTTGGGCGCCACGCCCTCCTGCTCGGCCACGGCCTTGAGCAGGACCTTCAGCAGGTCGACCACGGAGCCGGTATTCGCGCGGCCGCGGCTGCGCTCGGGCATGGGGATCGTCGCGGGATCGCGGGCGAGCGCCCGCTCGACCGCTTCCAGGATCTCGCCGCCGGTCCGGGAGCGCTCGAAGCCGTTCGGAATCGTGCGCAGACGCCCCAGGGCTTCCACGCTGCGCGGCGCCGAGGTGGCGATGTCGATCACCGCGTCATCCTTGAGGATGCGCCCGCGGGGCACGTCCCGCGCCTGCGCTTCGCGCTCCCGCCAGGCCGAGACCTCCATGAGCACGGCGATCTCGCGCGGCTTGCGCAGCCGGCCGGCGAGGCGCCGCCAGGCATTGGCCGGATCGGCCTGATAGGTCTCCGGCGAGGTGAGGATCGCCATCTCCTCGGCCAGCCATTCGAGGCGGCCGTTCTTCTGCAGCTGGTCCAGCAGCGCCTCGTAGACCTTCACCAGATGGGTGACGTCGGACAGGGCATAGGTGAGCTGCGCGTCCGTGAGGGGACGGCGTGACCAGTCGGTGAAGCGGGAGGACTTGTCGATCTTGGCCTTGGCGAGATCGTTGGTGAGCTGCTCGTAGGAGACCGAGTCCCCGTATCCGCACACCATGGCGGCGACCTGGGTGTCGAAGAGGGGCTCGGGCACGATGCCGCCGAGATTCCAGACGATCTCGAGATCCTGCCGGGCCGAGTGGAAGACCTTCACCACGTTCCTGTCGGCCATCAGCGCCATGAAGGGCTCCAGGCTGATGCCCTCGGCCAGCGGATCGATAAGACAGGCTTCCGCAGGGTCCGGGCCCGCCATCTGGATCAGGCAGAGCTTGGGATAATAGGTGGTCTCGCGCAGGAACTCCGTATCGACGGTCACGAACGGATGCTGGCTGAGGCGGTTGCAGACGGCCGCCAGGGCGTCGGTGGAGGTGATCAGGTCCATGAAGCGTACATAACCCATCGGGCCGGGGCCCGCGAGTCCGCCGTGGACCGATAGGCCTATTGTCGGAGGATAAGGTAAAACTGCCCTCCGGGCGAAGTATATGGCGATACGTTACTCAGTTCTGAATTCATGAGGGGCCGTCGCCGCGCCCCGTCATGCACGGCCGAGCCCGGCCACGCCGCCCAGGGGCTGCCGGGCCGCTTCGGCAAAGGCCAAGGCATCGGTGTCCATGGGCGGCGAGACGCGGCCCTCGCGAAGCACCACGATCCGGTCCGCCGCGCGGATCGTCTCAGGCCGATGGGCGATGACGATGCGGGTGATCGCGAGACCGGCCAGAGCCCGGTTGACCTCCTGCTCCTTGTCGAGGTCGAGATGCGAGGTGCCCTCGTCCATGAAGAGCACGCGAGGGCCGCGATACAGCGCCCGTGCCAGAAGCACCCGCTGACGCTGGCCGCCCGACAGGACGGTGCCCATGTCGCCGACAAGCGTATTATAGTTCATGGGCATGGCCATGATCTCCTGGTCGATCCCGGCGTGTGTCGCGCATTCACGCATCCGGTCGAGATCGATCCGCGCATCAAAGAACGCGATGTTCTCGGCGATGCTGCCCGACAGAAGCTGGTCGTCTTGCATCACCACGCCGATCTGGGACCGAAAAGCCTGGACGCCGAAATCCTCCAGGGGAGTGCCGTCGATCAGCACGCGCCCCTGCGTCGGCCTGAACAGCCCGAGCATGATCTTGAGCAGCGTCGTCTTGCCGCCGCCCGACGGCCCGGTGATCGCGACGAACTCGCCCGGTTCGACCGCCAGGGTCGCGCCCGACAGAACCTCCGGCTCGGTGTCGGCGTAGCGGAAGGCCACGTCGCGCAACTCAATTCCACCCTGGACGCTCCTCTCCACCAGGCCTCCGCGGCCATGATGGTCCGCGTCTTTCCGGGTAAGCGCGATGTCGGACAGGCGCGCGACGTACAGATCGAGCATCCGGTACTGAAGGGCGGTCTCGATCAGGTTGGTGATCTTGTCGAGGAATTGCTCCTTGTACGAGATGAACGCGTAGAGCATCCCGACGCTCATGTCTCCCGCCATGACGGCGCGGGCGCCCAGGTAGACGACGAGCACGTTCTCAAGTCCATAGAGCAGCTGATGCGCAGAGCTGAACCCGATCGTGACCCGCGTCTGCCGGATACCCTTGTTGATGCTGTCGGCATGGCGGTTCTGCCAGAGCGCCTCCCGGTCGGCTTCGCGGCCGAAGATCTTGATGCTCTGAATGCCCCGGATGGTCTCGATGAAAATCGAGCTCTCCTTCGCGCCCGCCTCGATTGCTTCCTCCTGCAGGCGGCGCACGAAATGATACGAGGTCAGTCTCAGCAAGGCATAGAGAACGAGAACTCCGAAAACGACGAGCGAAAGGGCAGGGCTGTAGACCAGGATCATGATCAGCGTCAGAACGCCCATGATGCCGTCGACGATCGCGCCGATCAGCCCCTGCGAGAACAGATTCTGGATCGGCACGGTTGCTCCGAAGCGCGACACGACATCTCCGATATGCCGTTTCTCGAACCACTCGAGCGGAAGCCGCACGAGATGGTTGAAGAGGTTAGCGCTCATCTGGAAGTTCAGCGCGTTGCCGAGAAACATGAGCACCTGCGATCGCAGCCAGGATGCCCCGACATTGATCAGGAGCAGCAGCGTGAAGCCCAAGGCGAGAGCCGTCAGAAGTCCGCTGTCGCCCTTCAGGATCGCGTCGTCGACGACGAGTTGCATATAGAACGGGCCGGCGAGCGCAAGGATCTGCAGGATCGCGGAAAGCAGCAGCGCTTGCCCGAGGGCACGACCCAAGCCATCGAGGCGCCCCCAGAACGAAGAGAGCGGGATTTTGGTGACATCCTTTCGTTTCTCGAAGCTCTCCGTCGGGCTCAAATCAAGGGCGATGCCGGTAAAATGCCGTCCTGCCTCGCTCAAGCTGTATGAGCGAAGGCCCGAAGCCGGGTCATGAACCACGATCCGCCGGCTTGTCGCCTCCTTCAGGACCACGAAGTGATTCATGTCCCAATGAAGGATGCAGGGGGTTTTGATCTTCTTGAGCTGCTCCGGCTCCAGCCGGAGTCCTCGTCCCGTCATACCGACCCGTTGAGCCAGCGTAAGGACATCCCGTAGCGTGGTGCCTTTCAGGGAGACCAAGAACCTGGCCCGCAGGCTCACCAGATCGGTCTCATGTCCGTGATAGGACGCGATCATCGCGAGGCAGGCAAGGCCGCATTCTGCCGCCTCGGTCTGGAGAAGGACCGGTAGTCGCGGGCCATTCAGGAAATCGATCTTGTCGAGCAGGGTCACATGCGTCCCCGGAGGCTCAGGACGGGCTCGAGAAGCCAGGCCAGCAGCGAACGTTCCTCCAGAACGATGTCGGCCTGCAGCGCCATGTCCGGCTGCAGGGGCACCGCTCGTCCAAAGGCCTGGATACCCTGCTGCCTCAGCCGGACGGCCACACGGTATGTCGGCTCCTTCGGAGTCACGGCACCGAAAATCTCGCTTGGAGCGAGGACCGCCTGCGAGACGGTTTCGATGGACCCGTCCAGAGTGCCGAAGCGCTGATAGGGAAAAGCATCGATCATGAGGCGGACCTGCTGGCCCGGTTGCACGAAGCCGATCGCGCGGCTCGGAACGAAGAGTTCCGCTTTGAGCTCTGCGCCTTCGGGCACGATGGTGAGGACGGGGCGGCTCGCATCCACGAGTTGCCCGGGAGTGATCTGGAGGGCCGTGACGCGCCCGGCGACGGGGGCCCTGATCACCTGACTGCCGCGAGACTCGATTTCGGTGCGCTCGCGCTCGCGATCGGCGAGAGTCAGACCGAGTTGCGAGACACGATCGTTTTGCTGCACCGGCAATTGCTCGCGCTGGAGTTGTGCCTGCTCCAGGTCCCTGTCGATTGCGGCGAGCTGGCGGTCGAGATCGGCCAGGCTCTGGCGGCTGGAAAGGTGGACGGCTTCTTGCTCTTGAAGCGCGACCTTCGTGCCGCTGCCCTTTTGGAAAAGTTCGGCGAGGGTCTGCCGCCGCTCCGAGGCTGCCTGCACCAGTTGGGCCTGCAAATCGCGCTGGGCGAGCACGGCCAGCCGTTGTGCCTTCACGCTCTGGATGCCAGCCTCGAGCCGAACGATCTCGTTCGCAACGCGGGCCGGATCCGAAGCGATCTGCTCCTTGAGCAATCGAATTTGCGCGTCGAGAGACGCGATCAGGGCTGCCGAGACGGTGCCGCCACCCTCTAGGCCCTGCTGAGCATCAATCGTGAAGAGCGCCTGTCCTGGGGCGATGCGATCGCCGTCGCGCACCCTGAGGGCGGTGATGACGCCGACTCGCCTTGCCGAGACGCGAACAAGCCCGGCCGTGGAGATCAGTGCCCCGGTGGCCGTCTCCTTTCGCGCATAGCCGGCCGTGACGACGAAGGCAGCCGCTGCGCCCGTCGTGAGAGCCAGAAAGGTACAGAGGATCCGCCACGAGACAGGAGCAGCCGGCATCGAGGCTGCCGTATGCTCGCTGCTCGCGAAAACCTGCGGGCGAAAGAACTGATCCTTCAATGCCGTCATTCCGTTTCAAAACGAAATAAAGTTTCACAACGATGACGGCTTTGCAAGAGATCTCGCTTCATGATGGACCCGATTCATCTCACCGGAAATCCGAAGCCGCCGCCCCCGCCACCAAAGCCAAAGAAGCCCGGCGCATTCCCTTGCTGCTGAGCAGGGAAACAAGCGGGCGCGCAGCTTGACGGCGATGGTGGCGCATCCTCTTCCAGCGGGACTTCATGACCGAGTTGCTGCTTGCTCGGCTTCACCGCTCACGGCGGACAAGGACTGCGAGACGCAGATCTGCCGACGACGCCTCTCCGGCGCCGTTGTGCGTTCGCGGTGCGGTCGCCCGCTTTAGCCGGAAGGGAAGCGGTCGGTTGCCGGCGCGTGGAGCGACGCACCTTGCGCGGCCGCCTTCCTGCGCGCCTTGGCCTGACGCTCCGCGCGTCTCATGAGCCAGTCGAGGATGTTGTGCTCGACCACGAGACCGGTTTCCGCATCCTCCAGACGTTGGATCCGGTCGACCCTGAAGCCGCGATAGCTGTCCTCGGACAGGATGTCGATGCCGCCGAGCAGCATCTTGCCGGGGCCTACCTTCAGCTCGCGCGCCAGCACCCAGCGCCGGCTCGCGTTGCCAGCCTGGTCGACATAGTCGAGTTCCAGCGCGCCGTCGAACGGATAGACGTGCCAATTGCCCTCGATCCGCTCCTCGACGGGAGCGTTCCGGGCCGGTCTCAGCAGGGATGTGGCGAGGGTGTTAACCATAGGAAGAATATGGTAATTCACCCTTTGTTCTGCAAGGATTTCGGACGTCTGGGAGGGGAAAATTCCACTGGAATCCACATCCATTTCCGAAGGGACTCGCTCGGGTCCGAGTGACGCTCTAGGGCTGGTGCGACAGGCTCACGGCGTCCGTGTCCACGAGGCGTGCGACGGCCGCTAGCAGGAGAATCGCCGTGAGGACGCCGCTCGCGAGCAGGACGAACCGAAAAAAGTACTCGACGAAATCCTCAGGCGACCGCTTCATTGCACCTCACTTAGAACCCTTCTAGAGAAGCGGTCCACAGGGCGCCTTAACCTGTGTTAGGGCCAAGCCTCGAGGCGGCGCGAGCGTCGACGTGCCGGTTCGGGGCGGGACGCCTGAACCGCCTTGTCCGCGGACAGTCGTGGCTGTTCCGTTGGGCGGAGGGCGTCCTTGAAGCGGGCGATGTGCTCCGGCGCACGCGAGAACGGGGTACTCCCGGGGGGACCATTGTGAGGAATCGCCGAACAGGACAGAATTCCCGTCATCTCCTCGACAGGTGACGCCATGCAGGCCCTTTTCATCGCCTCCCTCTATCTCAGTGTGACCCTCACGACCTTCATGCTGATCGTCAGCCTGACGAACCTCGCGGGTCCGGTCCTCGGCCTGACGATCCACTGAGCGGCGTCACGGAGAGAACGCAGGGGCGGGGGCTGTGTACCCCGTTCCCCCAGCGCCTGGTCCTGCCGCAACGATGCACCCGGCGCCACGGCCTGGCTTGTCACCGCCATCGCGACAGGAAGAAACACGAGGCTTTCAGAATCGGGACCACTGAAACCTGGCCGTTGATGGCGCCGAGGGGCCGGCAGGGCTGCGGAGGTCGGATACTCTCGGCTCCGCCTGTCCCGGAGGGCGCCTGCGCCTGTCACATTTCATCCTTCCGCCTTGACTTCCCCCGCCTCCCATGGATGTTGCGCTTCAAACCGAACCAGCAGGCCTCTCCATGTCCGCCTCCATGCACCGTTACCGTTCCCACACCTGCGGCGCGCTCCGCGAATCCGATGTCGGCCAGGTCGCCCGGCTCTCCGGCTGGTGCCACCGCATCCGCGACCATGGCGGTGTGCTGTTCATCGACCTGCGCGACCATTACGGCATGACGCAATGCGTGATCGATCCGGATTCCCCGGCCTTCAAGCAGGCGGAAGCCGCGCGCTCGGAATGGGTGATCCGGGTCGACGGCAAGGTGCGCAAGCGCCCGGCCGGCACCGAGAACCCGGAACTGCCCACCGGCACGGTCGAGGTCTACATCACCGACATGGAGGTGCTGGGTCCGGCGGCCGAGCTGCCGATGCCGGTCTTCGGCGACCAGGACTACCCGGAGGAGACCCGTCTCACGTACCGGTATCTGGACCTGCGCCGCGAGAAGCTGCACGCCAACATCATGAAGCGCGGGGCGATCATCAACAGCCTGCGCTCGCGTATGCAGCAGAGCGGCTTCTTCGAGTTCACGACGCCGATCCTGACCGCCTCCTCGCCGGAGGGCGCGCGCGACTTCCTGGTGCCGTCGCGCATCCATCCCGGCAAGTTCTACGCCCTGCCGCAGGCGCCGCAGCAGTTCAAGCAGCTGATCATGATCTCCGGCTTCGACCGGTACTTCCAGATCGCGCCCTGCTTCCGCGATGAGGATCCGCGCGCCGATCGCCTGCCGGGCGAGTTCTACCAGCTCGACGTGGAAATGAGCTTCGTCACCCAGGAGGACATCTTCCAGACCATGGAGCCGGTGATCCGCGACACCTTCAAGGAGTTCGCGGACGGCAAGCCGGTCACCGACGTCTTCCCGCGCATCCCGTATTTCGAGTCCATGCTGAAATACGGCAACGACAAGCCCGACCTGCGCAACCCGCTGATCATCGCGGACGTGTCGGAGGTGTTCACCCGCGAGGACGTGACCTTCAACGCGTTCAAGAACGTGATCAAGTCGGGCGGCGTCGTGCGTGCCATCCCGGCGCCGGGTGCCGCCGCGCAGCCGCGCTCGTTCTTCGACAAGCTCAACGACTGGGCCCGCACAGAAGGCGCGCCCGGCCTCGGCTACATCGTGTTCGAGGAGGAGGGCGGCCAGATCCAGGCCAAGGGACCGATCGCCAAGTTCATCCCGGAGGCCGCTCAGGCGGTCATCCGCGAGAAGGCCGGCATCAAGGCTGGCGACGCGGTGTTCTTCTCGGCCGGGGCCGAGGACAAGGCCGCCTCGCTCGCCGGCAAGGCGCGCACCCGCATCGGCGACGAGCTCAGCCTCATCGACAAGGACCGGTTCGAGTTCTGCTGGATCGTCGACTTCCCGCAATACGAGTGGAACGACGACGAGAAGAAGATCGACTTCTCCCACAACCCGTTCTCCATGGCGGATTTCGACCATGAGGCCTTCATGGCCCTCGACCCGACCGACAAGGACACGATCCTCAAGATCACGGCCTTCCAGTACGACATGGTCTGCAACGGCTACGAGATGGCATCGGGGTCGATCCGCAACCACCGGCCCGACCGGATGGTGAAGGCCTTCGAGATCGCCGGCTACGGCGAGAAGGAGGTCATGGAGCGGTTCGGCGGCATGTACCGCGCGTTCCAATACGGCGCACCGCCCCACGGCGGCATGGCGGCCGGCGTCGACCGCATCGTGATGCTGCTCTGCGGCGCGCACAACCTGCGCGAAATCACGCTGTTCCCGATGAACCAGAAGGCGGAAGATCTCCTGCTCGGGGCGCCCTCCGAGGCGACGCCGAAGCAGCTCCGCGAGCTGCACGTCCGGCTGAACCTGCAGGAGAAATGAGCCCCCACGACGTCACCGCCATCGTCGTGACCTTCGACAGCGCCCATGCGCTGCCGGAGTGTCTCGGCGCGCTGGCGGCGGACGGAGCGCCGGCGCTCGTGGTCGACAACGCCTCGACGGACGACACGGTGGCCATCGCCCAAGGGCAGGGCGCGCGCGTCGTCCGCAATGACCGCAACTTGGGTTACGGCCGCGCCAACAACATCGGCGTGCGGGCGGCCGGAACCGCGTTCGTGCTGGTCGTCAATCCGGACTGCGTCGTCGACAGGGGCGCGGTCGTGGCCCTCGTCGACGCGGCGCGGCGTTATCCGGACGCGGCGTTCTTCGCGCCGCAGATCGTGGAGCCCAGCGGGCGCGTGTTCTACCAGCCGCGCTCGCTCCTCGCGACTTCGCTGACCAATCCCGGCGGCAAGCTCGTCGTTCCCGAGGGCGAGGCCTGCGCGCCGTTCTTCTCGGGCGCCTGCTTCCTCATCCGCCGCGACGTGTTCCTCGAGCTCGGCGGCTTCGACGAGAACATCTTTCTGTTCTACGAGGACGACGACCTGTGCCGCCGGGTGGCCGATTCCGGCTCGGCGCTGATCTACGTCCCGCAGGCCGTCGTGCGGCATGGGCGCGGCCGGTCGAGCGGGGAACGGCCCGGCCGCATCTTCACGTCCCGCTGGCACCAGGCCTGGTCGCGCGCTTACGTAAGCCGCAAGTACGGCCTGCCGAACCCGGCGCCCGGCATGGCGGCGGTCAACGGGCTGAAAGCCGTCGCGGCGAGCCTGACCTTCCGGCGCAGTCTGATCGAGCGCTATGCCGGCTCCGCCGCAGGCGCGTGGGCGGCGATGCGGGGCCGAAAAGCGTTCTGAGGTCCTGCCAAATCTCCTCCCACGTCATGGCCAGGCTTGTCCCGGCCATCCCGATGATGTGAAACGCTGCGCTTCTCGGATCGAGATCACCGGCACAAAGCCGGTGATGACGAGGAGGATGGTTTCGGAAGTCTCACAAGCATTGCGTCCGCAGCACCTTCACGGCCGCGATCAGCTCGCGGATCCGGTCGCTCTGCAGCAGCGGGATGAGGGTGGCGATCTTGTCCCGGGGCAGGTCCCACCATCGCGCGTCGAGAAGCGCCGCGATGGTCTCCTGGTCGAAACGGTGCCGGATCACCCTGGCCGGATTGCCGCCGACGATGGCATAGGGCGGGACATCCTTGGTCACGATGGCATGGGCCGCCACCACCGCGCCATGCCCTATGGTCACGCCTGACATGATGATCGCGCCGGAGCCGAGCCACACGTCGTGGCCGATGGTCACGTCGCCGCGCGAGGTGTGATAATCCTCGCTCTTCGGCGCCGCGGGCCAGAGGTCGCGGAAGGCCGAAAAGGGATAGGTCGTGCCCCAGTCGGTGCGGTGGTTGCCGCCGAGCAGGATCTCCACCTTGTCGGCGATGGAGCCGTAGCGGCCGATGGTGAGCTTGCGGCCTGATTCCGGAAATCGGACCTTGGGCTTACCATAGGTGAACTCGCCGATTTCGTAACCATGGCGTTCCGCCATACGGGCAAGGTGGACGCGGGTCTGGTTGTGCGGGTTGCGCCAGTTCTTCAGGCGGTGCCGGAGCTTCATCGTGCGACCCCGCGGGCTGAGACAAGAACATTGACGGCAGGGTGAAGGGCGCGCACAAGGGCCTCCAGGTTGGTTCGGTCAGTGCAAGGAGCGTCGGGGATGGGAGACAACATCTCGCAGGATCTGAAATCGGGAGCGATGTTCTACCACCAGCATCCGCGCCCCGGAAAGCTCGAGATCCAGCCGACCAAGCCCCTCGGCAATCAGCGCGACCTGGCGCTGGCTTATTCTCCCGGCGTAGCCGCCCCCTGCGAGGCGATTGCCGCCGACCCGGCCGAGGCCGCCAACCTTACCTCCCGCCAGAACCTGGTCGCCGTGATCTCCAACGGCACAGCCGTGCTGGGGCTCGGCGACATCGGCCCGCTCGCCTCGAAGCCCGTCATGGAGGGCAAGGCGGTCCTGTTCAAGAAGTTCTCCGGCATCGACGTGTTCGACATCGAACTGGCCGAGAAGAACGTGGACAAGCTCGTCGAGGTGATCGCAGCCCTGGAGCCGACCTTCGGGGGCATCAATCTCGAGGACATCAAGGCGCCTGAATGCTTCGAGGTCGAGGAGCGTTTGAAGGCCCGGATGGGTATCCCGGTCTTCCACGACGACCAGCACGGCACCGCGATCATCGTGGGCGCGGCCGTGACAAACGCCCTGGAGCTCGCCGGCAAGAAGATCGAGGACGTGAAGATCGTCACGTCCGGCGCCGGCGCTGCGGCGCTCGCCTGCCTCAATCTCCTGGTCTCGCTGGGCGCCAAGCGCGAGAACATCTGGGTCACGGACATCAAGGGCGTGGTCCACGAGGGTCGCAACGAGCTCATGGACCGCTGGAAGTCGGCCTATGCTCAAGTCACCGATGCGCGCACGCTTGCCGACGTGATCCCCAACGCGGACGTGTTCCTGGGCCTCTCGGCCGGCGGCGTCCTCAAGCCCGAACTGCTCGCCCAGATGGCCCCGCGTCCGCTGATCATGGCGCTCGCCAACCCCTATCCGGAGATCATGCCGGAGGAGGCCGAGGCCGCGCGGCCCGACGCGATGATCTGCACCGGGCGCTCGGATTATCCGAACCAGGTCAACAACGTCCTGTGCTTCCCCTACATCTTCCGTGGCGCGCTCGACGTGGGCGCGACGACCATCAACGAGGAGATGAAGGCCGCCGCCGTGAAGGCCATCGCGGGCCTCGCCCGCGAGGCCCCGTCCGAGGTGGTGGCGCGCGCCTATGGCGGCGAGGCGCATCCCTTCGGCCGCAAGTCCCTGATTCCGAGCCCGTTCGATCCTCGGCTCATCCTGCGCATCGCGCCGGCCGTCGCAAAGGCCGCGATGGAGTCCGGGGTGGCGACGCGGCCTCTGGCGGATCTCGACGCCTATGCGGAATCCCTCGGCCGCTTCGTGTTCCGCTCGGGCTTCATCATGAAGCCGCTGTTCTCGCAGGCGAAGGCCGGTCCGAAACGCGTCATCTACGCCGAGGGCGAGGACGAGCGCGTGCTGCGGGCCGTGCAGGTCATCGTCGAGGAGGGCATCGCCAAACCGATCCTCATCGGGCGCCCCAACGTCGTCGAAGCCCGCATGAAGCGTTTCGGCCTGTCCATGGAGATCGGACGCCACTTCGAGCTGGTCAACCCGGAGGACGATCCGCGCTACCGCGATTACGTGGCCACCTACGTGGAGGCAGCCGGCCGCAAGGGCATCACGCCTGACGCGGCCCGGACCCTGGTGCGCACGAACAACACGGTCATTGGGGCCCTCGCCGTGAGGCGAGGGGACGCGGACGCGCTGATCTGCGGCCTGGAAGGCCGGTTCCAGTCCCGCGTCAAGCACATCAAGGACATCATCGGGCTTGCTCCCGGAGTGCACGAAATGGCGGCCCTGTCGCTCGTCATCACGTCGAAGGGCGCCTACTTCCTCGCCGACACCCACGTGCAGATCGATCCGACTGCGGAGCAGATCGCCGACATGACGATCGCCTGCGCGAGCCACGTGCGCCGGTTCGGCATCGAGCCCAAGATCGCGCTCCTGTCGCATTCGGATTTCGGCGCGGCCGACAGCCGCTCGGCGCTCAAGATGCGGGAGGCGCTGGCGTGCATCACCGAGCGCGCGCCCGACCTCGAGGTCGACGGCGAGATGCAGGCCGACTCGGCGCTGTCCCAGATGATCCGCGAGCGCGTCAATCCCAACTCGCGGCTGAAGGGCGAGGCGAACGTGCTCATCATGCCGAACCTCGACGCAGCCAACATCGCGTTCCAGTTCACCAAGGTGCTGGCCGATTCGCTCCCGGTCGGCCCGATCCTCATCGGTCCGGCCAAGCCCGCCCATATCCTGACCCCGTCCGTGACCGCCCGCGGCATCGTCAACATCACGGCGATCGCGGTCGTCGAGGCGCAGGCGGCCGAGGAGGATCAGCCGTCGCTGATCTGATCCCGTGCACGTCCGGATGAGCCCTCATCCGGACAGGCCGGAGCGCCATTCCCCCTCGCCATCACCGGGCTTGTCCCGGTGATCCCGATGCTGTGAAACGCCGCGCCATCTCCGATCGAGATGGCCGGCACGAGGCCGGCCATGGCGGGATCGGGTGCCATGGCCAGGAGGGCGATAGAAGACCGGTGATGACAGCGGAGCGACAGGGCCTCCGGCGGTCGCGATGCCTATGCGGAAGGGCAGGCGTTACTCCGCCTTCGCGCTGACGTTCAGCTTCCCGAGGATATCTTTCGGGTCCTGCACCACCATCGCTTCTGCGATCCCGAGACCCGACGAGTCCTTGGGTGTTGCGCTGACCGAAAGCTTGCCGGGCTTGGCGATGAAGCGGGCGACGGCCTGGCTCAGGGTCTGGGCCTGCTCGGAACTGCCGATCATCGCCGGAACGACGAAAGCCGCCGCCGCCGCATAGGTGCGGCGCAGGGATTCGGGCGTCGTCTTCTGCTCCTTGGCGGCCTGGGCCATGTAGCGCTCGAACAGACCCTTGTTCTCGACCGTGAGGTCGACAGCTTTAGCCCGGGCCCCGACGAGGGCGACCGTTGCGAGCGCCGTGTCCGGGTTGAAGAGATCCTTGCCGACATTCCCGATACGGCCCGTCAGGCCGATATTGCCCATGTCCAGGCCCTGGAAAGAGACCTCGCTGAGAGCGATCTCGCTCGCGGCCTCGTTCCAGGTGGCGGCCGCCAGGAAAGAGACGTCGATGGTCTTGTAGCCGAGCGCCACGAGTTCCTTCACGCCGTCATCCGTGCTGTTCGACGGCAGCGCCATCGTCAGGTTCTGCAGACCGAACCTGAAATTGGTCGGGATGGCGTTCACGGGCTTGTCGGCGGTCAGCTCGAAGCCCTTCAGGCCGGCCTGAACCTTCACCTTCTTGCCCTCGTCGTCCGTCGTCCCGTCGATGGAGACGCCCTGCAGGCGCAGGGTCCCGAGGGTGGGGACGAGACTGCGGATCATAGCCGGATCGAGATCGTCGAAGGACTTGCCCTGGAGGGTCCGCAGACCGTCGAGGGTCTGACGGAACGAGAAACCCGTCAGGCTCAGGCCGTCGAGCTTGACGCGGTTCTCCTTGTCGGAGAACTCGAAACCTTCCCATCGCATGTCGGCAGGCTGCGTTTCCGTCCCGCCCGTATAGGCGACCCGGCCGATGCGGGCCTGGCCGGGCTTGCCCTTGGTCTTCGTGTTCACCTCGATCCCGGAGGCCTCGACGTAACCGATCTGGAAGGCATCGAGGAGGTCCGCGAGGGCCGGGAAGAAGCGTGCCTGATCCTCGGGCGAAAGCTCCTGCCTTTCGGCCATCTCGGTGAAGAGGCCGAAGGTCCCATTCCAGGAATCCCGGGTCTGCCGCCCCATGAAGTCCCGGCCGCTCATGCGCCCGACCTTGAACGTCACGTTCGTCTCGTTGTCGGTGACGTCGATGTTCTCGATTGCAAAGGCGCCGTAGATCTTCGCAAAGGGAGCCGACGTACTTTCGGCTTTCGCCTCATAGAGCCGTGCGAGTGCCGTCAGGTCGAGCTCGCTCATGGTCGCGCGGCCGTTGCTGACGACGAGGCTGCCCTTGGCGCGCTTCGTCTCGGCGCCCGTCGCCTCGATGATCGCCGAGGTGATCCGGCCCTGAACGACATCGGTCAGCGTGGTGTTGCGATAGGTCGTCGTCTGGACGTCCTGGCCGAGGGTCTGCTTCACCCGTGCTTCCGGAATCAGAATCTGCTTCACGCTGATGCGCTTCAGGCGGCTTTCCATCGGCTCGGTCGAGGAGGAAGAAAACAGCGCCTCGAGATCGGCCCGCGAGGAGGAGATCCCGGAAAACTCGATGCGCTTGGCCTCGTAGGTCGTGGACCCGAAGGTGAAGCTCACATTGTCCAGGCTGAGGCTGTCGGCCGATTGCGCGACGGCCGCGCTCCATAATGGAACCTTGACCGCGCCGACCGCGAGGCGGTGCCCGCCGGCGTCGACCACGAGGTTGCGAAGAACGGCAGGCTCGAACTGCAAAGCGGCCGAACCGGCCAGTAAGGCGAGTGCGCAGATCCCTGCGCGATAAGAAAGTCTCATCCTGTCCCCCAAGCCGGCGAATCCGTCGCCGACCAACCTGGATTGAATTCGCGGCGGACAATAAGACCTTAGGTAAAGATTTTACAACGAGAACGAGGTGCCGCAGCCGCAGGATGCGGTGGCGTGGGGGTTTTCGATCTTGAAGGACTGGCCGATCAGGTCGTCGACGAAGTCGATGACGGAGCCGTCCATGTACTGGATCGAGACCTCGTCGACCACGACGGTCGCTCCGTCCTTCTCGATCACAAGATCGTCGTCCTGCCGGGTCCGGTCGACGTCGAAGGCGTATTGGAACCCCGAACAGCCGCCCCCGTTGACGCTGATTCTCAGGTGCGAGCCGGCCGGTTCTGCAGCCATGATCTCGTTGATGCGGCGGGCGGCGCGTTCGGTCAGGGTAATACCGGTCATGGGCACTTCCAGTCCTCGGGAGGACGTATTCTTTGGACAAGGTGTTATGAGCAAGGTAAGTGCGCCCTGACAAGGCTTCAACCCGGGGATGATCGTGCGGCCCTTTGGCGAGAGATGGCGAGCCCCTTACGCCTGTGATCCTTGGGTGAGCCGCGGCCGGCTCTACCCGGAGGCGGTCTCGCCCACCCGCAGCGACTTCCAGCGCGACCGCGACCGGATCATCCATTCCTCGGCCTTCCGCCGGCTCAAGCACAAGACCCAGGTCTTCGTCTATCACGAGGGCGACCATTTCCGGACCCGCCTGACTCATACCATCGAGGTGAGCCAGATCGCCCGGGCGCTCGCCCGCTCCCTGGGGCTCGACGAGGATCTCGCCGAGGCCCTGGCGCTCTCCCACGACCTCGGCCACACCCCGTTCGGACACACCGGCGAGGATACGCTCGAGGAGTGCATGGCCGGGTTCGGCGGCTTCGACCACAACGCCCAGGCCCTGCGCGTCGTGACCCGTCTGGAGCGTCGGTACGCCGAATATGACGGGCTGAACCTCACCTGGGATACCCTGGAGGGGCTGGTCAAGCATAACGGCCCGCTCCTGGATCCGGAGGGGCGCCCGACCCTGCGCTATGCCGCGCGCGGGGTTCCGCTGGCGATCTTGGAGTACAACGCCCAGCAGGATCTGGACCTCGCCACCCATGCCGGCGGCGAGGCTCAGGCGGCGGCGATCGCCGACGACATCGCCTACGATGCCCATGACATCGACGACGGGTTGCGGGCCGGGCTGTTCCGGATCGAGGAGCTGCGCGAGGTGCCGTTCCTCGACGGCCTCCTGAAGGAGATCGACGCGCGCTACCCGGGCCTCGATCTGTCCCGGCGCATCCACGAACTGACCCGTCGGGTCATCACCCGCTTCGTCGAGGACGTGGTGGCCGAGGGCGAGCGCAGGATCGCCGCCTTGTCTCCGCGGAATGCCGAGGATATCCGCCGCGCGGGCGACACCATGGTGTGCTTCTCGAGCGCCATGAAAGAGGCCGACGCCTCAATCAAGCGCTTCCTCTACGCCCGCATGTATCGCCACCCGGACGTCATGCGGGTCCGTGCCCAGGCAGACGACGTGCTGCGGGACCTGTTCAGGCGCTTCAAGGCCGAGCCGGATCTGATGCCCGAGGAATGGAGGGCCGATCTGCCGCGGGACGACGAACCGCGCCTGTCCCGCCGCGTGGCGGATTACATTGCAGGCATGACGGACCGCTACGCGATCCTCGAACACCGGCGCCTGTTTGACGTAACGCCGGACTTGCGTTAGGCGCGGCTGCATCCTTCGCAACGGCCCGCCGTCCTCTTCGGTCGAGGGCTCATGAAGCGTTTTGTCGGCTGCGATCAGGGCCTGTCGCCCATTGAGATGAAGTACCATGAACATTTTCGGGCTGTTTGAGAAGCGGGTTGCGGATGCGCTCGGCCGGTTGGCCGGGGAGGCCAAGATTCCCTCGGGGCTGGACGTCAGCCGCGTCGTGGTCGAGCCCCCGCGCGATCCCTCCCATGGCGACTTGGCCACCAACGCCGCCATGGTGCTGGCCAAGGAAGCACGCATGAACCCGCGCGCCCTGGCCGAGCTCCTCGTCGCCGATCTCAAGGACGACCCGCGAGTCACCCAGGTGGCGATCGCCGGGCCGGGCTTCATCAACATCCGGCTCGCGCCCTCCGTCCTGCACGAGGTTCTGCGGGCCGCGCTCGTGGACACGAACGGCTTCGGCCGGAGCGGCCAGGGGGCAGGATCGCCGATCAACGTCGAGTACGTCTCGGCCAATCCGACCGGTCCGATGCATGTGGGCCATTGCCGGGGCGCGGTCTTCGGCGACGCCCTGTCGGGTCTCCTGGATTTCGCCGGCTACAAGGTCACCCGCGAGTACTACATCAACGATGCCGGCGCGCAGGTCGATGTTCTCGCCCGCTCGGCCTATCTCCGCTACAAGGAGGCCCTGGGCCACGATATCGGGGTGATCCCGGAGGGGCTCTATCCCGGCGATTATCTGAAGCCGGTCGGCGAGCGGCTCGCCAAGGAGCACGGCACGGCGCTGCTCGATCGACCGGAATCCGAGTGGCTGCCGCTCGTGCGCCGGATCTCCATCGACGCCATGATGGACATGATCCGGGACGACCTCGCGGCGCTCAACATCCATCACGACGTGTTCTTCTCGGAGCGGTCGCTCCAGCTGGAGCCTTCCGACCAGGTCCGGGAGCTCATCACGGAGCTTCGCGGTCGCGATCTCGTCTATATGGGCCGTCTGCCCCCGCCCAAGGGCCAGAAGGATGAGGATTGGGAGGACCGGGAGCAGCTTCTCTTCCGCGCCACCGCGTTCGGCGACGAGGTGGACCGCCCGCTTCTCAAGTCCGACGGCTCCTACACGTACTTCGCCTCCGACATCGCCTATCATCGCTCCAAGTTCGAACGCGGCTTCGCGGCGATGATCGACGTGTGGGGTGCCGATCACGGCGGATACGTCAAGCGCATGCAGGCGGCCGTGAAGGCCGTTTCGGATAACAGGGCCGAGCTTGACGTGAAGCTCTGCCAGCTCGTCAAGCTGCTGCGCGGGGGCGAGCCGGTGAAGATGTCCAAGCGGTCGGGGGATTTCGTGACCCTGCGGGAGGTGGTCGACGAGGTCGGCCGGGACGCCACCCGCTTCATGATGATCTTCCGCAAGAACGACGCCACCCTGGATTTCGACCTCGCCAAGGTGGTCGAGCAGTCCAAGGACAACCCGGTCTTCTACGTCCAGTACGCCCATGCCCGCTGCGCGTCGGTGTTCCGTCAGGCGGCCGAGGCGTTCCCGGGTGTGGATTTCTCGGCGGCCCAGCTCGAGCAGGCCGATCTGTCGATCCTGAGCGACGAGGCGGAGATGGACATCATCCACCGCATCGCCCAGTTCCCGCGGATGATCGAGGCGGCAGCCGAAGCCCACGAGCCCCATCGGGTCGCATTCTACCTCTACGACCTGGCGAGCGCCTTCCATAGTTTATGGAATAAGGGCAAAGACTTGCCGCAATTACGCTTTGTTAATCTAACTGATAAAGATTCAACACAGGCGAGGCTCGCTCTCGTGCATGCCCTGAAGGGTGTGCTCGCATCTGGTCTCGCAATCCTGGGCGTCACGGCACCCGATGAAATGCGATAGTGTTTCTTGAGGCGAATCAATCGCTTACGAAGCATACGCGTCGGGTTCCGTTACGTCGTGCCGGCGGAGCAGCAGGTGCTCCTGTCGCGTAACTGGAGATCCGGCGCATGAGCGAATCACTGAAGCCCCGTTTTGCCGTCGACCTCACCGAGATCGAACGGCAACTCGCCCAGGCGGGCAGCCCGCATTCCCAGCCGGTTCCCGCCGGGCGGACCGATCCGCTCGCGGAATTGGCCCGAATCGTGGGGCAAGACGATCCTTTTCAAGCCATTTTGGCCAATGACGGTTCCGCCCGTCCGCGGCCGCAGAATTCTTCCATCGACGATATTTTCGCCGTCCGCGACACAATGCCGCAACCAGGTCGCCCGGTAACGGCGCGGGCACCTCAGGTGGCGCCCGCGGGCTCTTCCTTCGATCAGGGCTCTTATGCCCAAAGCCACGCCCGCAGCCCTGAGCCCGGCTATGCTCATCAGTCTGTCCACCAGGATCAGGACGGGTATGGCAACGAGGCCTATGCTCAGGACTACTACGCCGATCAGGCCGGGCAGTATGCCGAACAGGACTACGACGGCGCTCCGGATTACGCACCGGCCCAGAAAGGGCGCTCCCGCAAGGGCGTGGTCGCGATGGCGGCCGTGGTCGGCGCTATCGTCCTCGGCGGCGGTGGAGCCTATCTGGCGTCCGGCTCCTCCTCGGTCACGGGTGGCGAACCTCCCCTGGTGAAGGCGAGCAGCGAGCCCACGAAGGTGCAGCCGCAGAATCCTGGCGGGGTCGAGATTCCCAACCAGAACAAGCAGATCTACGAGCGTGCCAATCAGGGTGGGGCGACCAAGGTCGTCAACCGCGAGGAGCAGCCGGTCGACGTGCAGCAGGCCGTGCGCATGAACGGAAGCGCGGTCGCGGATGCGACCGGGGGCACCGTCCCGGGCGGTGTGGTCAAGCCTCATCAGACCGCCAGCCTGAATCTCGGTGAGCCCAAGAAGGTCCGCACCGTCACGATCCGGCCCGACGGAACGGTGGCGGGATCCGAGCCGGCAGCGCAGCCCACCTCGTCCGCCGCCATGACCCTGCCGCCACAGGCCCAGCCGGCTCCGGCAGCCCGTGCGACACCGGCCCCCGTTCAGGTCGCCTCGGCCCAGCCCAGACCGGCCGCCAGCACGCCGGCGGCCCCGACAGCCTCGGCGCCGACGCCGCGTCCGGTCGCTGCGGCCGCCACTCCCGCGGCCACGCCGGCACCCCAGCAGGTCGCTTCGGTTCAGCCCGTTGCTCCGGCGGCAGCGGAGACGACGCCGACGGGCGGATTCTCGGTTCAGCTCGGCTTGGCGAACTCGGAAACCGCCGCTCAGACGGCCTTTGCGTCCTACCAGCGCAAGTATTCCGACCTGGAGGGCAAGCCCGCTCTCATCCGCAAGGCCGAGGTGAACGGCAGCACGATTTATCGGGTCCGCGTCGGGCCGCTGTCGAAGGAGGAGGCCTCGTCCCTCTGCTCCAAGCTCCAGGGCCAGGGCGGACAGTGCTTCGTGGCGAAGAACTGACCGAGCGAGGCAGCTGAGAAATGTTGACCCTGCCGAGCAGGGGACGTAAGGCGCGGGTATGACAACCCGCGCCTTTATTGCTGGATGCTCCGGCTATGACCTCACCCCGGACGAGATCGCCTTCTTCAAGGAGGCGAACCCGTGGGGCTTCATTCTCTTCCGCCGCAACGTGGAGAGCCCGGAGCAGGTGAGGGCGCTCTGCGCTTCCTTGAGGGAGGCGGTCGGCCGCGGGGATGCTCCGATCCTGATCGACCAGGAGGGCGGCCGGGTCCAGCGCATGGGGCCGCCGCATTGGCCGAAATACCCTTCCGGCAGCACCTACGGCCGCCTTCATGCCAACGATCCGCTGGTCCAGCGTGAGATCACCCGTCTCGGAGCGCGTCTGATCGCCCACGACCTCCGGTCCGTGGGGATCACGGTGGATTGCCTGCCGGTTCTGGACGTGCCGTCACCGGGCGCGCATGACATCATCGGCGACCGGGCCTACGGCAAGACGCCCGATCAGGTCGCCATTCTGGGCCGTGCGGCCGCCGAGGGGCTCATGGCCGGAGGCGTCCTGCCGGTTGTCAAGCACATGCCGGGCCATGGCCGGGCCGGCGCCGACAGCCACCTCGCCCTCCCGGTGGTCGAAGCGACCCGCGAGGAGCTGGAAAGGCACGATTTTGCTCCCTTCCGGATGCTCACCGACATGCCGCTCGCGATGACCGCGCATGTGGTGTACACGGCGCTCGATCCGGAGCACCCGGCCACGACATCCCGCATCGTCATGGAGGAGATCATCCGGGGCCATATCGGCTATGACGGGCTGGTAATGACCGACGACCTGTCCATGCAGGCTCTCTCCGGTTCGTTCCAGGGCCGGACGGAGGCGGCTTTTGCCGCCGGCTGCGACATGGCCCTTCATTGCAACGGCAACATGGACGAAATGAGCGCCGTGGCCGAGGCCGCCCCCGCGCTGGAAGGGGATTCCCTCCGCCGAGCTAACGCTGCGTTAGATCGCATCACCCACGATCCGGAGCCTCTGGATCCTGTGGATGCCAGGTCCAGGCTCGATTCCGCGCTTGCGATGATCGCCTAAAGCTTATGAAGCTTCGAACCTCATGAGTTGAGCAAGGTCCATGGCAAACCCTTTACCCTTCGAGGATGTCGAACGCACGGAGCGGGCCGAGAGCGAGCCCGCCCTTCTCGTCGACGTGGACGGGTTCGAAGGACCGCTCGACCTGCTGCTGGAACTGGCCCGGCGCCAGAAGGTGGACCTCCACCGCATCTCGATCCTGGCGCTGGCCGAGCAGTACATCGCCTTCATCGAGGAGGCGCGCCGCATGCGCCTGGAGCTGGCGGCCGACTATCTGGTGATGGCGGCTTGGCTCGCCTACCTCAAGTCGCGCCTCCTGCTGCCCGAACCGCCCAAGGGCGAGGAGCCCAGCGCTGAGGATCTCGCCACGGCGCTTGCCCTGCGCCTGCGACGTCTGGAGGCGATCCGCGAGGCCGCCAAGAAGATGGGCGAGCGCGCCTGGCTCGGCCGGGACGTCTTCGCCCGCGGGGCGCCCGAGCCCGTGATCGTCAATCGTAATTCCCGCTACGAGGCGAGCCTCTACGATCTTCTCAAGGCCTATGCCCAGCAGCGGCAGATCCAGTTCAACGCCAGGGTGTCCCTGCACAAGCGGACCGTCTGGTCCCTGGTCGATGCGCGCGATGCCCTGGAGCGCCTGGTGGGTCACCTGAGCGACTGGGTGACCCTCGACACCTATCTCGTCGAATACATGGTCGAGCCTGCCATGCGTCCGACCGTTCTGGCCTCGGCCCTGTCCGCGACCCTGGAGATGGTGCGCGAGGGCAAGCTCACGGTCCGGCAGGACGAGGCCTTCGCTCCCGTCTGGGTCAAGCCGGTGGCGGACCCGGCCCAGGCAGGAATTTAGGATGCTGCCCGACATGCAGGACGATACCGGCCCCACGCCCGACACCGAGGCTCCCGAGGTCAGCCATGTTCCCGATCACGGCGAGGCCATGCGGATCGCCGAGGCGCTCCTGTTCGCCGCTCCCGCGCCCCTGAGCGCCCAGGAGCTGAGCGGCCGGTTGCCGGAAGGTGCGGACGTGGAGAGGATTCTCCAGGACCTGACCGAGCTCTACGCGCTGCGGGGCGTCAACCTCGTCCGGGTGGCCGGCAAATGGACCTTCCGGACGGCGAGCGACCTGTCCTTCGTGCTCGCGCGCGACGTGGTCGATCAGCGCCGGCTCTCGCGCGCCGCCATGGAAACCCTCGCGATCATCGCCTATCACCAGCCGGTGACCCGCGCGGAGATCGAGGAGATCCGCGGCGTCGCCACGTCCAAGGGGACGGTCGATACCCTGTTGGAGACGGGCTGGATCCGCCTGAGGGGGCGCAGGAAGGCGCCCGGCCGCCCGGTGACCTACGGCACGACGCCCGGCTTCCTGGAGCATTTCGGGCTCGATGCCATCGAGGATCTGCCAGGCCTCGAGGAACTCAAGGGCGCGGGCTTCATCGAGGGACGCGTTCCGTCCGACCTCTCGGTGCCCACGCCTTCCGACGCCGACGCCCTGCGCGAGGACGAGGATCCGCTCGAGGACGAGCCGCTCCAGCCCCTGGACATGCACGAGACCGAGGCGGGCCAGGAATGACCGCAAGGCCCGTCGCGTCGGCCCGCGACCGGTTCCGCCTGCCCCGATGGGGGCAGCGCGGCACCGCAGGGGCGTCGATCCCGGCCCAGCTCACCTTCGAGAACATCGTCCAGGCCTACGATACCCAGCGAGCCCTCGACGGGGTGTCGCTCACGATCGAGCCGGGAGAGATCATCTGCCTGCTGGGTCACTCCGGCTGCGGGAAGACCACCCTTCTGCGCATCGCTGCCGGTGTGGAGGCGCCCACCGCCGGCCGGGTTCTCATGGACGGCCTGGAGGTCACCGGCCCGCGGGCTTTCGTGGAGCCGGAGCGACGGGGCATCGGGCTGATGTTCCAGGATTATGCCCTGTTCCCCCACATGACGATCCTGCAGAACATCATGTTCGGTCTCAAGGGCCTCTCGGCCGCGGAAGCCGGCGTTGCCGCCCGGCGTGCCCTGTCGCGCGTCGGGCTCGAGCACTATGCCGGGGAGTATCCTCATACCCTGTCGGGCGGCGAGCAGCAGCGGGTGGCGCTGGCGCGATCGATCGCCCCGCGGCCCGGCGTCCTTCTCATGGACGAGCCATTCTCGAATCTCGACCGGCGCATGCGGGACGCCATCCGGGACGAGACGGTCGCGATCCTGAGGGAAACCGGGGCGACGACCATCGTGGTGACGCACGATCCGGAGGAGGCGATGCGGATCGCCGACCGGATCGTTCTCATGCGGGCCGGCACGATCATTCAGGAAGGCGACGCCGAGGAGATCTATCGGCGCCCGGCCAATCTGTTCGCGGCCCGCTTCTTCTGCGATTTCAACGAGCTTGAGGGCTCGGTGCGGAACGGCCGGGTTTCCTGTCCCGTGGGGGTCTTTCCGGCGCCGCATCTGGCGGACGGTCCGGCGATCGTCTGCGTGCGGCCCCAGGGGGTTAGGCTCAAACCGGCGGGCTTCTGCCTGCCGGGACGTGTGGTGTCTCGTCGCTTTCTCGGCGAGGTCGATCTCGTGCACATTGACGTGCCGGGGCTCGATCGTCCGCTTCAGGCCCGCATTCACGATCCCGCTGGCGTGACAGAGGGACAGGATGTGGGCATCGAGATCGATACGAAGGATGTCCTTGTTTTCGCCGCCTCCGACGCATAGGTTGGCGACGAGTTCACATTGAAAGACCGCGCCTTTTCGGGCGCAGGAGGAATTGCCATGGGTGGCACGAGTATTTGGCACTGGATCGTCGTGGGTCTGATCGTCGTCCTGCTGTTCGGACGCGGGAAGATCTCCGACATGATGGGAGACGTCGCGAAGGGCATCAAAGCCTTCAAGAAGGGCATGTCCGAGGACGACACCCCGGCAAAGCCGGTGCAGCCGGCGGAGCCCGTCCGGACCATCGACCATCAGGCCGGCGCTCCCACGAGCACCGCGACGACGGACCACAAGGTCGGCTGAGCTTCGTGCGCCGCCGCCATTCGCGGCGTGTCAGTACGCGTGAGTACGTAAAGGGCAGGTTCGAGGCCACGTCATGTTGGACATGAGCTGGGGTGAGATCATGGTGATCGGTGCCGTTGCGCTGATCGTGATCGGCCCGAAGGATCTGCCCAAGGCCCTGCGGACCGTCGGGCAGGTGACCGGAAAGCTTCGCCGCATGGCGGCGGAGTTCCAGGGGCAATTCAACGAGGCCATGCGCGAGGCCGAACTCGACGAGGTCAAGAAGCAGCTCCAGGGCGTGAACGATTCCGTCACCTCCATCGGCAGCACGGACTTCAACCCGATCCAAACGATCCGGGACGAGCTGAAGACCTCGATCGAGGCGCCTGAAAAGGCCCCCAAGCCGGCGAACGAGGCGGACGTTCCGCAAGTGACCTCCGGGCCCGTGACATCCGATCAGCCGGCGGTGGCCGATGCGCCGCCGCCTGTTCCTGCGGCCTCCGACGCAACGGTCCAGGCCGTCGTGGAGGGGCGGGCGCCGGATCCTGTGGATTCGCGTCCCGTGGATCCGCTCGTCGACCTGCCGGCGCCCCCGCTGGTCGATCCGGCCGCCGAGATCGCCGAGTCCCTGCGCCGCGAGGCCGAGTACGAGGCCCAGCAGGCGGCCCTCGCCGAACAACTTTCAGAACAGCCCAGAAAAGCGGACGCAAAAGCCGGATGACCACCGCCGTTGAAGAGGATGAGGTCGAGGCATCGCGCGCGCCTCTGATCGAGCATCTGACCGAGTTGCGCTCGCGCCTGATCAAGGCGCTCGCCGCCTTCGTGGTGATGTTCTTCGTCTGCTTCGCCGCCGCCAAATACATCTACAACGCGCTGGTCTGGCCCTACGTCCTGGCGGTCGGCTCGCCGGAGCGGGCTCACCTGGTCTATACGCACGGCCTCGAATATCTGTTCACCCAGATTCAGGTTGCGGCCTTCGGGGCCGGCTTCATGGCCTTTCCGGTCATCGCCATGCAGATCTACAAGTTCGTCGCGCCCGGTCTCTACAAGAACGAGCGTCGGGCCTTTGTGCCGTACCTGATCGCGACCCCGGTCCTCTTCGTCGTCGGGGCGGCCTGCGTGTATTTCATCGCCATGCCGCTGCTCATGCGGTTCTCCGTGGGCATGCAGCAATTGGCTACGGATACGAGCCCCAGCATCGAGTTCCTGCCCAAGGTCAGCGAGTACCTGTCACTGATCATGACGCTCATCTTCGCGTTCGGCATCTGCTTCCAGCTGCCGGTCGTCCTGACCCTTCTGGCCCGGGCCGGGATCATCGACTCGCAGTTCCTCAAGGACAAGCGTCGCTACGCCGTGGTCATCGTGTTCGTGATCGCGGCGGTTCTCACGCCGCCGGACGTGATCAGCCAGTTCGCCCTTGCGATCCCCACCTTGCTTCTTTACGAGGCATCCATCTTCTCCGTCACCATGGTCGAGAAGAAGCGTGCGGAGGCCGAGGCCGCGCGCGCGGCAGAGGAGTAGGGGCCTCGAAGAGGTCCCTCGCATCGGCCGCCGTCCTCGGCAAGAGTTGAAGGGGCGGTCTTGTTCTGATGGGCGGGACTGCCTGACGAAGCAGGTCCTGATCCCATGCACGACATCCGTTCCATCCGCGAGAACCCCGCGGCTTTCGACCAAGGCCTCCGGAACCGGGGCATGGAGCCCCTGTCCGCGCAGCTGATCGCCCTCGACGACCGGCGCAAGAGCGCCGTTTCCGCCCTGCAGGCCGCCACCGAGCGCCGTAACGCCCTGTCCAAGGAAATCGGCCAGGCCAAGGCGAAAAAGGACGAGGCGCGGGCCCAGGAGCTGATGGCCGAGGTCGCCCGGATCAAGGAAACGACGCCGGACCTGGAGGAGGCCGAGCGCGCCGCCGAAAAGGCCTTGTTCGAGGCCCTTTCGGCGATTCCCAACATTCCCAAAGAGGATGTCCCGTTCGGACTGGACGAGCACGGCAATGTGGAGCGTCACCGCTTCGGCACGCCGCCGACCCTCAACAGCGCCAAGCAGCATTTCGAGCTCGGCGAGGCCCTCGGTCTGATGGATTTCGAGACGGCCGCGAAGCTCTCCGGCTCGCGCTTCGTGGTGCTCAAGGGCGCACTGGCCCGGCTCGAGCGGGCGCTCGGGCAGTTCATGATCGACCTGCACACGACCGAGCACGGCTACACGGAAGTGAACCCACCGCTGCTGGTGCGCGATGACGCCATGTTCGGCACGGCGCAGCTGCCGAAATTCGAGGACGACCAGTTCTGGGCCTTCCCCGGGAATACGTTGGAACAGGTCGTGCAGGCGGCCCTCGACGGGCAGCCGCGCGAGGCCATCGGCAGGATGATCAAGGACACGCGCTACGGCATGATCCCGACCGCAGAGGTCACGCTCACCAACCTCGTGCGCGAGCAGATCCTTTCGGAGGAGCAGCTTCCGCTGCGCTTCACGGCGCTGACCCCGAGCTTCCGCGCCGAGGCCGGATCCGCCGGGCGCGACACCCGCGGCATGATCCGCCAGCACCAGTTCGTGAAGTGCGAACTCGTCTCGATCACCACGCCCGAAACGTCCGCCGACGAGCACGAGCGCATGCTCGCGAGCGCCGAGAACGTGCTGAAGAAGCTGGAGCTTCCGTTCCGCACCATGACGCTCTGCACGGGCGACATGGGTTTCTCGTCGACCAAGACCTACGACATCGAGGTGTGGCTGCCGGGGCAAGGCATGTACCGCGAGATCTCGAGCTGCTCGGTCTGTTCGGATTTCCAGGCCCGCCGCATGAATGCGCGCTACCGCGCCGCGGGCGAGAAGCAGCCGCGTTTCGTGCATACGCTCAACGGCTCCGGGCTCGCGGTCGGCCGCACGCTCGTGGCCGTTCTCGAGAACTACCAGAACGAGGACGGCAGCGTTGCGATTCCGTCGGCGCTGCAGCCCTACATGGGCGGGATGGCCCGCATCGAACGTCAGGCCTGACATGCGCATTCTCTGCACCAACGACGACGGCATTCATGCTCCTGGCCTGAAGACCCTGGAGGCGATCGCCCGCAACCTCTCGGACGACGTGTGGGTCGTCGCGCCCGAGACCGACCAGAGCGGCGTCGCCCACTCGCTGTCCCTCAATGATCCTCTGCGCCTGCGCGAGATCTCGGAGCGGCACTTCGCCGTGAAGGGAACGCCGACCGACTGCGTGATCATGGGCGCGCGTCATCTCATGCAGGACGCCAGGCCCGACCTCGTTCTCTCCGGGGTCAACCGGGGACAGAACGTGGCTGAGGACGTGACCTATTCGGGGACGGTTGCGGGAGCCATCGAGGGCACGATCCTGGGCATCCCATCCATTGCCCTATCCCAGGCCTACGGACCCGGCACGCGCAACGCGCCGCGCTGGCACTGCGCCGAGCACCACGGCCCCAAGGTCGTGCGTCGGATCCTCGAGGCCGGAATCGACAAGGGCATCCTGGTCAATGTGAATTTTCCGGATTGCGAGCCCGACGAGGTCGAGGGAACGGCTCTCGTCAACCAGGGGCAGCGCACGCAGGAGCTTCTGCGCCTCGACGAGCGCCGCGACGGACGCGGCAATCCCTATTTCTGGATCGCATTCGAGCGCCGGCCCTTCACGCCCGGCAACGGCACCGATCTGTGGGCGATCGCCCATCGGCGCATTGCCGTGACACCGCTGCGCATCGACATGACCGACGAGCCGACGCTGACGCGCTACGCGCAGGCTTTCGACCGATGAGGGTGCCGGCGCGATGAACCAGGACATGCCTTTCCTGCCTGAAGCGGAGCCCCGCGACGAGCAGGAGGCGATCGGTGCTGCGTCCTTCATCCTGTCCCTGCGCGCCAAAGGCATCCGCGACACGGCGCTGCTGCGCGCGATGGAGCTCGTGCCTCGCGAGGTGTTCGCGCCGCGCCGCTTCACCGACCTGGCGCGCACGGATGTCGCCCTGCCGTTGCCCTGCGGCCAGACCATGACGGGACCGGCGACGGTCGCGGCCATGCTGCTGGCGCTCGGTGTCCAGCCGGGTCAGCGCGTGCTGGAGATCGGAACCGGCAGCGGCTACGTGACGGCGCTGCTGGCGAGGCTCGGCGCCGAGGTCACCAGCGTCGAGCGCTTCAACACCTTGGCGGAGAGCGCGGCGCAGCATCTCAAGATCGTCGACGCGGACAAGGTCCGGCTGGAGGTGGGAGACGGATTGGCGGCGCGTGTCCGGGACCGCTTCGACCGCATTCTGCTCAACGGCGCACGCCCCGAGATCCCACAGACCGTCACGTCTCTCCTCGGCCCGGGCAGCCGTCTGATCGGCGCGATCACGAAGGAGAGCGGGCCCCATCTCGTGCGGATCGACCGCGACGCCGAGGGTGCGCTGACGCAGACGTTCGGCGCATCCTTGCGCATTTCGCCTCTCGTCACCGGCGTTGCGGCGACCCTCTAGCGTATCGTGCGGACCCAGCGGGCGGCGTCAGTGAAAAATGGGCCCGGTTTTCCGCGCCCAGCGATGCGCTTATTCAGAAAGAAGCATCGGGTCGGTCCCAGAAGTGCAAGTCCACTCTCGCGTCCGATGCGCCAGGGAATCGGGCCAAAAACATGTCGGCTTTTGGGAGTGTTCCGAACCGAACCAAATTTTTTCGGACAAGGTTACGAGAATCCAGGCAGCGTCAACCGATGCTTAACCTGAACAGGCTTTTAATGGCTCCATCGAGTTGCGTTCGGTTGGGGTTGAGTGATGCGGTTGCGTGAGTGTTCTGGGCATTGGGTTGCGGTGTCGCGGATCGCCTTGGTGGGTTTGATCGGCAGTGCGGCGGCAGCCTGCAGTACCGATAGTGCGCGGTTCGCCGAGAACCCGTTCTCAAATCCCTTCGCGGCCAGCGAGCGCATGGACACCACCGCGTCGTCCTCGCCTCAGCCGACGCCGTCCTATGCCCCAGCCCCGATGCCGACACCGTCGGTGCAGGCCCAGGCCCTGCCGCCCGTGCAGTCCCAGTCCCAGCCCCTGCCGCAGCCCACCCGCATCGCCGCCGCTCCCGCCCCGATCCAGCCGCGCCCCGTGCCGGTCGCTCAATCGGTCCCGGCGCAGCCGGCCGGCCAGCCGAAATTCCGCCTCGTCGACACGTCCAAGACTCCGGCCGCCACGACGCCGGTTGCCGCCGCCGAGCCGGTGAAGCGTGTTCGCCCCGGTATGACGTCGACCGCTCAGGCTCCGGCTCCTGCCGCACCCGCAAGGTCAGCTCCGATGCAGGTCGCGTCCGCCACGAACGAGCCGCTCGTGTCCGCGCCGAAGCCTCTGGCGCCCGCTCCGAAGCCGGTCGTTGAGCAGCCCAAGGTTGCCGCCCTGACCCAGCCCGAGCCGGTGAAGCCTGCCGTCGTGCAGCCGGTCGCTCCGGCGCCGCAGCCGGAAGCCGCAAAGGCTCCGGTGGCAGAGCCCGAGCAGACCGCAAGCGTCTCCGGCGATTTCCGCTGGCCGGCCCGCGGCCGCGTCATCGCCGGTTTCGGCGCCAATGGCGGCAACGAGGGCATCAATATCGCGGTTCCCGAAGGCACGCCGGTCAAGGCGGCCGAGGCCGGCACCGTGACCTATGCCGGCAGCGAAGTGAAGGGCTACGGCAACCTCGTCCTGATCAAGCACGAGAACGGCTTCGTCTCGGCCTATGCCCATAACGGTTCGCTCAACGTCAAGCGCGGCGAGCAGGTGAAGCGCGGCCAGGTGATCGCCACGTCCGGCCAGACCGGCAACGTGACCTCGCCGCAGCTCCACTTCGAGATCCGCAAGGGCGCCCAGCCGGTTGACCCCATGAAGCATCTCGGCGGCTGATCGGATCAACGGTTCAGGTCAGCTTCCGCCTGTCGAAGCTGGTCGAATGAGGGGACGGTGGAGCTCAGCCACCGTCCCCTTGCCGTTTCAGATCGCCTTGCCGAGGCGCCCGGCGAGATCCTGAATGAACTGCCAGGCCGTACGTCCCGAGCGTGCGCCGCGGGTGGTGGCCCATTCCAGGGCCTCCGCGCGGACGGCGTCACGGTCCGCCTGGAGGCCGAGATGGTCGACATAGGCGAAGACCATGTCGAGATACTCGTCCTGGCTGCATTTGTGGAAGCCGAGCCAGAGGCCGAACCGGTCGGACAGGGAGACCTTCTCCTCGACCGCCTCGCCCGGGTTGATGGCGGTCGAGCGCTCGTTCTCCATCATGTCGCGCGGCAGCAGGTGGCGCCGGTTCGAGGTGGCGTAGAAGATCACGTTGTCGGGCCGGCCCTCGATGCCGCCTTCCAGCACGGCCTTCAGCGACTTGTAGGAGGTGTCGTCCGCATCGAACGAGAGATCGTCGCAGAACACGATGAAGCGGTGGGGGTCGGCCCGCAGCAGTCCCATGAGATCGGGCAGGGTCTCGATATCCTCCCGGTGGATCTCGATCAGCTTGAGGGGGCGTGCATCGGCAGGCTTGGAGTGGTTGATCTCGGCATGGACCGCCTTGACCAAGGACGATTTGCCCATGCCGCGGGCGCCCCAGAGCAGGGCGTTGTTCGCCGGCAGGCCTCGCGCGAAGCGCTGCGTGTTCTCCGCAAGCTGGTCCCGGACCCGGTCGATGCCGCGCAGGAGGCTCATCTCGACCCGGTTCACCTTCGGCACGGGAGAAAGCCGGCGGCCGGCCGCCTGCCAGACGAAGGCATCGGCTCCGGTCACGTCGGCGTGAGCCGCGGTGGCGGGGGTGAGGCGCTCCAGGGCCTCGGCGATCCGCGTCAAAAGCGCCAGGGATTCGGGGGAGGTGAGATCGGCGGGCATGGGCATCTGACTTCAAGCATGGGTGAGGAAGCCGTGCTTAGCGCATTTTTCCACGAAGGGGATCCGGCTCCGGAGCAAAAATGCCGCCTGTCGCAGGGGAGCGCCGGGTTCGGCCCGGGGGTGCGGTCCTGCGAAACCGGCTCTGCGGCCGACCCCGGAGGGCCGCAGCCCTGCAGGAGCCTTGGGAAAGGCCTTCAACTTCATTGATTTCGGCGAGTCGATGGGTATAGTCCGCCACGCTTTGTAATCCCGTCCGGCGCGGGTGGGCCCAAAACGGGCCTGCCACGCGCCTTTATCCATGGAGAGCCGCTTGTTCATTTCACCTGCCTTCGCACAAGGGGCCCCGGCCGGGGGCGGAACGGAGATGATCCTTCAATTCGTTCCGTTCATCCTCATATTCGTCATCATGTGGTTCCTGATCATCCGTCCGCAGCAGCGCCGGGTGAAGGCCCACCAGGAGATGATCAAGAACGTCCGACGCGGCGATACGGTCGTCACGTCCGGCGGCATCATCGGAAAGGTGACCAAGGTCCTCGAGGATTCGGCCGATGTCGAGGTCGAGATCGCCGACGGCGTGAAGGTGAAGGTGGCCCGTGCCATGATCTCCGAGGTCCGCTCCAAGAGCGAGCCGGTCAAGGCCTGATGTGACAAAAGGCCGGCCCTTCCATTTGGGACCAGGGCCGGTTCGCCGCTCCAGAATGCGGCCAGGTGAGTGAGAAAGGTTGAGCTGACGATGCTGCGCTTCTCGAGGTCGAAGATCATCGCCACCGTGGCGATCATTGTGATCGGCCTGCTTCTTGCGGTTCCGAGCATGATGAATCGCGAGCAGCGTCAGGCTTTCCTGAACGCCGTCCCGAGCTGGGTCCCGTCCTGGCTCGTACCGTCCCGCGCCATCGTCCTGGGACTCGACCTGCAGGGCGGCTCCCACGTCCTCCTCGAGGTCGACGCCCAGGATCTGCTGCGCGGCCAGGTCACGCTTCTGCGCGACGACGTCCGCCGCATCCTGCGCGATACCCGCGTATCGTCCCAGAACGGCATCCAGACCGTCCAGCGGGGCGTGCAGATCCGCGTGCCCGATGCCGCGGATCGCGACCGGCTGCTGCCGCGCTTGAGGGAGTTGTCGCAGCCGATCGGCAATGCCGTGATCGGCCAGAGCGGTAACAACACCATCGCGATCAACACCAGTCCGGACGGCGTGATCACGCTGACCTACACGGATGCGGGCATCAACGAGCGCGTGCGCCGCGCCGTCGACCAGTCCATCGAGGTCGTCCGTCGCCGCATTGACTTCGGCGGGACGACGGAGCCGAGCATCCAGCGCCAGGGCGCCGACCGCATTCTCGTCCAGGTTCCCGGCCTCCAGGACCCGCAGCAGCTGAAGGCTCTTCTCGGCGAGACCGGCAATCTCGAGTTCCGCCTGCTGGCCCAGCCGGGCGCGACCGACGTCGACCTGCTCCCCATGGAGGATGCCGGCGGACAGCGCGTGCCCGTCGAGCGCCGAGTGATCGCCGAAGGTGGCGATCTGACGGATGCCCAGCCGGCCTTCGACAGCCAGACCCGCCAGCCGATCGTCAACTTCCGCTTCAACATCCGCGGGGCGCAGCGCTTTGGCCAGGCCACCACGGAGAACCTGGGCCGTCAGCTCGCGATCGTGCTCGACAACCGGGTGATCTCGGCGCCGACGATCCAGTCGCCCATCACGGGCGGCTCCGGCCAGATCTCCGGCAGCTTCACGGTCGAGCAGGTCAACAATCTCGCGGTCCTGCTCCGCTCCGGCGCGCTGCCTGCCAAGCTCACCATCGTGGAAGAGCGCACCGTCGGCCCGGGCCTCGGACGCGATTCCATCGAGGCCGGCAAGATGGCCACCTATGTGGCAGCCATCTTCGTGGTGATCTTCATGTTCGCCACTTACGGTGTCTTCGGCCTCATCGCGAACATCGCGCTCCTCGTCCATGTGGGCCTGATCTTCGGTCTCATGTCCGTACTGGAAGCGACCCTGACCCTGCCGGGCATCGCCGGCATTGTGCTCACCATCGGCACGGCCGTGGACTCGAACGTGCTCATCTACGAGCGCATCCGCGAAGAGGTGCATGCCGGCCGGTCCATCGTGTCGGGCATCCAGGCCGGCTTCGACCGGGCCTTCGCGACCATCGTGGATTCCAACAGCACCATGGCGATTGCCGCCGTGATCCTGTTCTTCCTCGGCTCCGGTCCGGTGCGCGGCTTCGCGGTCGTGTTCATTCTCGGCATCCTGACGACGGTGATCACCGCCGTTACCCTGACGCGCATGATGATCGCGCTCTGGTATCAGTGGATGCGTCCCAAAGCCCTTCCGTTTTAAGGAGTGCGTATCGTGCGCCTCATCCGCCTCTGGCCCGAAAACTCCCACTTCGACTTCATGCGCCTGCGGCGCTACTCGTTTCCGCTGTCGGCCCTGATCTCGGTGGCGACCGCCATCGTTCTGATGACGGTCGGGCTAAACTTCGGCATCGACTTCAAGGGCGGAACGCTCATGGAGATCCAGGCCAAGTCCGGTCAGGCCAACGTCGCCCAGATCCGCCAGACCGCCGAGAGCTTCGGCTTCGGCGACGTGGAGGTCCAGGAATTCGGCGGCACCGGCGAGGTCTCGCTGCGTTTCCCCATCCAATCGGGCGGCGAGGCCGCGCAGACGGCTGTGGTGCAGAAGGCCCGCGACACCTTTGGCAACGACTACGATTTCCGCCGCGTCGAGACGGTCGGCCCGCGCGTGTCGGGCGAACTCGTCCAGTCGGGCACCATCGGCATCGTGCTCTCGGTGATCGCGGTTCTGTTCTATCTCTGGTTCCGCTTCGAGCGGGAGCTGGCGGTGGCATCGATCATCGGCACGCTCCACGACATCGTGCTCACCATCGGGTTCTTCGTGATCACCCGTCACGAGTTCAACATGACGTCGATCGCCGCGATCCTCACCATCGTGGGCTATTCGCTCAACGAGACGGTGGTGGTGTTCGACAGGACCCGCGAGCTGATGCGTCGCTACAAGGCTATGCCTGCGGAAGAGCTGTTGAATCTCTCGATCAACACCACCATGTCCCGCACGATCATGACGGCGACCACGACGGCGCTGTCGCTCCTGGCTCTGGTCCTCTTCGGCGGACAGGCGATCCAGGGCTTCGCGCAGGTCATGCTCTACGGGGTCGTCATCTGTACGTACTCGGCCATCTGCATCTCGTCGCCCATGCTGATCTATATCGGCCTGCGCGGGTCGGAGACCGTCAAGGTGCCGGAGGGCAGGGCCGCCGCAGCGGAGTAGGACCATGAGCGATGGTCGCCTCTATGACGGCTTCCTGCCGGGACGCTATCCGTTCGACGCCTACGGCAACGGCGGCTTTCGCTTCGGGGACATGTCCCATCGTGGCTCCCTGCTGGCCCTGCCTTCGGGGATTCGGGCCTGGCCGGTCGGTTCCGTGGCCGAGCTGACCGACGAGGCGCTCGACCCGATCTTCGCCGAGGCCGATGCCATCGATCTCCTGCTGCTCGGCACGGGCGCCGACATCGCGGCCATTCCGGCGGGGTTCCGCACGCGCTTTCGCGAGGCCGGGATCGGGCTCGACGTGATGCAGACGGGGGCTGCCGCGCGCACGTACAACATTTTGCTCGCCGAGAACCGCAAGGTCGGCGCCGCCCTGATCGCCGTTCCCTGACATGGCGGAAGCGATTGCCAACTTCGCCCATTGCGAAGCGCTCGTGCGCGAGGCCGATCCGGACCGGTACTGGGCGAGCCTGTTCGCGCCTGCCGAGAAGCGTCCCCACCTCTATGCGCTCTACGCCTTCAACTTCGAGGTGGCCCGCGTCCGCGAAGCGGTGCGGGAGGCGCTCGTCGGCGAGATCCGCCTGCAATGGTGGCGCGACGCCCTGCAGGGCGAGGCGAGGGGCGACGTGCGGGCGAACCCCGTGGCGGCCGCGCTGGACGATACCATCGTCCAGTTCCGGCTGCCCCGTCAGTCCTTCGTCGACCTGATCGATGCCCGGATCTTCGACCTTTACGACGATCCCATGCCGAGCCTGAATGATCTCGAGGGCTATTGCGGCGAGACCTCGTCCAGCCTCATCCAGCTTGCGAGCCTCGTCCTCGCCGACGGCTCCAATCCGGGTACGGCCGATGCGGCGGGGCATGCAGGCGTGGCCTATGCCGTCACCGGGCTTCTTCGGGCCTTCCCGCATCATGCACGGCAGGGGCAGGTCTATATCCCGGCCGATCTCCTGGCCCGCCACGGGGTCGTGCGCGAGGACATCGTGACCGGACGCGGCGGGCCCGGTCTCAACCGCGCCCTAGCCGATCTCCGCGCGGTCGCCCGCAGGCACCTCGAACAGGCACGCAAGCTGCGCGCCACCATTCCCGATGCGGCCAAGCCGGCCTTTCAGCCGCTCGCCTTGGTCGAGCCCTATCTCAGGGCCATGGAGCGGCGAGGCTACGATCCGTTCCACACGCCCGTGGACCTGCCGCAATGGCGGCGGATCTGGGCGCTCTGGCGCGGACCGTTCTAGAGAGGAGCCCGTCCCGTGTCGTCACCGGCCTTGTGCCGGTGATCCCGCTTCGTTGAAGCGCCGCGCTCTTCCGTATTGGGATGGCCGGCGCAAGGCCGGCCACGACGTGAGGAGCATCTGTTCCCGGATGGCACGGAGCGGCCCGGGGAGCGTCCCGGGAGCCGGCTTACTCGGCCGCAGCGGGCAGGACCCCACCTGAGAGCCAGGCCGCCAGATCTGCCCTGGCCCTGTCCGTCAGCGCCTTCTTGCGGGCGACGGCCTTGGCGGGGCCGCGCAGGCGCTTGCCGTCCTCCGCCTTCGGAGCATGGGCCAGAGGCGGGAAGAGCCCGAAATTCACGTTCATGGGCTGGAAGGAGCGCGGCCCCTCGTCGATGGTCTCGATATGCCCGCCCGTGATGTGGTTGATCAGCGCCCCGAGCGCCGTGGTGTGCGGCAGGGGCTCGATCGGCCGGCCGAGCCGCTCGGCAGCGGCGAAGCGGCCGGTCATGAGACCGACGGCGGCGCTCTCGACGTAGCCCTCGCAGCCGGTGATCTGGCCCGCGAAGCGCAGGCGTGGCATCGCCTTCAGGCGCAGGGTCGGATCGAGAAGCTTGGGTGAGTTGAGGTAGGTGTTGCGGTGAATGCCGCCGAGGCGCGCGAACTCGGCATTCTCCAGGCCCGGGATCATGCGCAGGACCGCGGTCTGCGCGCCGTATTTCAGCTTGGTCTGGAACCCCACCATGTTGAACAGGGTCCCGAGCGCGTTGTCCTGGCGAAGCTGCACGATGGCATAGGGCTTAATGTCGGGATTGCGCGGGTCGGTGAGGCCGACCGGCTTCATCGGTCCGTGGCGCAAGGTCTCGCGGCCGCGCTCGGCCATAACCTCGATCGGCAGGCAACCGTCGAAATACGGCGTGTCGGCCTCCCATTCCTTGAACTCGGTCTTGTCGCCGGCAATCAGCGCATCGACGAAGGCCTCGTACTGCTCCCTGGTCATGGGGCAGTTGATGTAGTCCTTGCCGGTGCCGCCCGGTCCAACCTTGTCGTAGCGCGACTGGAACCAGGCGACGTCCATGTTGATGGACTCGCGGTAGACGATCGGCGCGATGGCGTCGAAGAAGGCGAGCGACGTCTCGCCCGTGAGCGTGAGAATGGCCTCTGCGAGAGCCGGCGACGTGAGGGGCCCGGTGGCGACGATCACGGAAGACCATTCCTCCGGCGGCAGGCCGGCGATTTCGCCCCGCTCGATGGTGACGAGAGGATGTGCCTCGAGCGCGGCCGTCACCGCATTCGAGAAGCCGTCGCGATCGACCGCCAATGCGCCTCCGGCCGGAACCTGGTTGGCATCGCCCTTCGCCATGATCAGGGAGCCGAGACTGCGCATCTCCTGGTGCAGCAGTCCCACGGCATTGGCCTCGGGGTCATCCGAGCGGAAGGAATTGGAGCAGACGAGCTCCGCCAGACCCTCGGTCTTGTGGGCATCGGTGCCGCGAACCGGGCGCATCTCGTGCAGCACGACCGGGACGCCCGCATGGGCGATCTGCCAGGCCGCTTCCGAACCGGCGAGTCCGCCGCCGATGACATGGATGGGTTTGAGGGTGCTCATGATCATTCTCCCGAGCGGCTTTGTTGACTCCCTGGGGAGCGCTGGTCAAGTTGAGCCGAATGACTATTGGGAAGGCTTAGAACGCTATGCAATCCAGACGCCCCGTCGTCCTTATTACAGGTGGAAGCCGCGGCATAGGGGCCGCGGTGGCGCAGCTCGCCGCCGCGCGTGGCTACGATGTCGCCATCACCTACCGGTCCGAGCGCGAATCCGCCGAGCGCGTGCTTGCGGCCTGTCGCACATCGGGAGCGGCTGCCGTGGCGTGCCAAGGCGACGTTGCCATGGAGGCCGACGTGGTGCGGATGTTCGACGAGGCTCAATCTGCCCTCGGCCCGATCTCGCATGTGGTCAACAACGCGGGCATCACCGGCAAGTCGAGCCGGCTGGAGCAGGCTGACTCGGACGCCGTCCGGGCCTGCATCGAGGTGAACGTCCTAGGAGCGATCTGGGTCGCCCGAGAGGCGGCCCGGCGCCTTTCCACCAGCCGGGGCGGACCCGGAGGCGCCATCGTCAACATCTCGTCGGTTGCCGCAAGCCTGGGCAGTCCCAACGAATATGTCTGGTACGCGGCCTCGAAGGGCGCCGTCGACTCGCTGACGATCGGGATGGCGAAGGAGCTGGCCAGCGAGGGGATCCGGGTGAATGCCGTCTCGCCGGGGATGACCATGACGGACATCCACGAGCGCAGCACCCAGGATGCCGGTCGGGTGGAGCGCATTCGGCCCCACATCCCCATGAACCGGATCGGGGAGCCGGAGGAGATCGCCGAGGCCGTGCTGTTCCTGATATCGGACGCGGCGTCCTACATCGCCGGGGCCAACCTGTCGGTGTCAGGCGGCCGCTGACGTCTCACAACAGGGGCCTCGACAAGCGAAAGCCCGCCGGAGGGCGGGCTAGGGCCTTGTGCTGCGATGCAGCGTAGTTTTACGCCAAAGCGTTCTGGCGAGCGATGCTCTCGATCTGGAAGCGAGAGATGCCGAGGTCGTCGAGCTCGCGGTCGGAAAGCAGCGAAAGCTCACGGACGGTCTCGCGATAACGCATATAGCTGCGGACCTTAGACAGGATGTACGATACGAACATGGGAAGCTCCTAAACAGTGACCGGCCCCTTTGACCGGTGGCCTTTGTTCTTGCGTTTGCAGTGCGGATATAAGTGGGTGCACTGCAAAAGAGGAGTGGTGATAATGTAGGTCTGTTATGCTTTAGTAGCATAACGTCCTAATGCCACGTTAACCAATTTGCGAATGAGGAATGGCTCTCCCCAAGGACGCTCGGAGCGGACAACGAAAGCGGCCCTGTTTCCAGGGCCGTCCGGCAGGCTTGTCAAGGTTCGCTTTGGCCTAGAAAATGAAGAAATCGGCCTTGGACAGGCTCAGGCCGGCGTTCAATTGGGCGAACTTCACGGCCACGCCGCCGCCGACCCCGTCGGCATCGTAGAGCAGGGCGCCTGTCTGCTTGTTGTAGATGATCCGGTCGGAGACATCCCGGGCGGCTGAGCCGGTATTGAAGGCTGCGGCCAAGAGCCAGCCGTCGCGTCCCGCCCGGGTGAAGACATGGCCGTCGAGCATGATCGTGTCGTCGCTCGGCCGGAAGTCGGTGATTTTGTCGACGTTGCTCCGGGTCGGCCGCTTATCGAAGACGAAGTAGTCCTTGCCCGAACCACCGGTCAGCGTATCGTTGTCCAAGCCACCGCTCAGGTAATCACTTCCGGCCCCGCCGCTCACGATGTCGCGGCCGGCGCCCCCGTACAGGTCGTCGTCTCCCCACAGACCGTAGAGATCGTCGGCACCGCTGTCGCCGTACACGATGTCGTCGCCGTCGTAGGAATAGACGATATCGTCGCCGGTCCCGCCGCGGATGACGTCATTGTAATCGTTGCCATAGAAGGTGTCGTTCCCTCCGTTGATCGTCACATACCAAGCATAGCCCTGAAGCTCGTCGACGGTCGTGTAGAGACTGAGATCCTCGATGGACAGGATGGTCTGGCCGTAGTTTTCGTAGACCAGGTCGTCGATCACGACGGTGTAGCCGTCGCTCCAATAGCGGGCGGTGAAGGAGTCGACGATCAGGCTGCCGTCGATTTCGTACTCGGCGACAGTGCCGTCATCGTAAACGAGATCCGTCGTCACCGAGGGGTTGGCCCCGATGAACGCCCAGCCCGAGCTGTCGGTGCTGGACATGTTGAAGCCCACACCCGCTGTGTTGAACGCCTTGAAAACCGCCATGACTGCTCTGTCCCGATGAAAACACTCGATAGCCTTAAGCTATGGCTGTGAACGTGAACTTAAGCTGTATCGCCCCGGTGAGCATTGTTCATCACGGTGGTAAAGAGTTGGTTGATGGGTGCGGGTGAGCGCTCCTGACCCGCGCTCACGATATCTCGGAAGTTCATATTCTTGAACATTTGTTCATCTTCGCCCCACCCCTGCGGGATAAAATCGGTTACTTAAAGTTATTGGGAACAGTCTCATCGGGTTGGCGTTCATCTCCCACCTTTACTGTGATGGAGATGGTCCCGTGAAGAAAATCGCTCTCGGTGCCGCCCTTCTCTTGCTGAGCAGCGCGGCCTACGCACAGACTTCGACGCAGACGGATACGAACAGCAACACCAGCACGACCTCGCAATCCTCCTCGGGTTCGAACCAGATGCTGCGCAACCAGTCCGGCGGCAGCAGAGCCCAGACGGAGACGACCGGTGCCACGCGCAGCGAAAGCTCCGGGGATCAGATCAATGTCCGAAACCGTGAGGAATCCGGCACCCGCGTCGGTATCGAGACCCGCGAGCGCTCCGGCGTTTCCGTGCGCTCCCGGACCGTGCGCGAGATCGACGAGCCGAGCGTTTCGGTGACCCGCCGCCGCAGCGTGACCACTTATGAGGAGCCCGATACCGAGGTTCATCGCACGGTGGTGAAGAAGAAGCCCACCAAGAAGGTCGCTGTGAAGAAGACGAAGCGCACCAACAAGGTCGTGTCGAAGAAGCGCCGCTATCATGTGGTCGAGGAGCAGCCGGTGGAGGTCCGCCGCCGGACCGTGCGCCGCTACGAGGAGGTCAACGAGCCGAGCGTTTCCGTGAGGAGCCGCACGACGGTCCGCCGGACCCAGGACACCTCGCCGAGCGTCGGCGTGTCGCTCGAGCAGCGTCGCTCCAATGACGTGAATGTTTCGACCAGCCGAACCCGCTCGAGCGCTCCTGAAACGACGGGAACGGTCTCGACGCGCAGCCGGACGGACATGAGCGGCAACTCGGGCGGCAGCAGCTCGAGCTCGGGCGGCAGCTCCACGAACATGCGCCTGCCGCAGCAGGGCGGTTCCTCGTCCCAGGGCGGCAGCACCCCGAACCAGTAATCGCAACGCCCGCGTGAGCCGGGGGAGGGATCCGGAGCCAGGATGCCTCTCCCGCCGTCATTCGGAGTTCCGGAGATCAACCATGAAGAAGCTTTTGGTATCAGTGAGTGTCGCCCTTCTGGCCGCGACGTCCTTCAGCGGCGCGGCGGAAGCGCGCCCCGGCAAAGGCAGAGGCCATGCCTATGGGCACTACAAGAGCCACCAGGCTCCCCGCTACTACGTTCAGCGCCGGCACAACAACAATGCCGCCATCGCGGCCGGGGTGACGGGCGCAATCCTCGGCGGAGCGCTTGCCGCGACGGCGCGGCCCACATACCGAACCTATGAGAGGCCGGCCTACCGGACCTATGAGGCGCCGCGGCGCAGCTATTACCGGGAAGAATACTACGACGACGGATATTGATACCGGGTCGGGAGGAGCGCCTTCGGGCGCTCCTGCCTCGGATGCCGGTCAGCGACGTTCGTTCCCGACCGAAATGAAGGCCCTGGCCGGCCCATATTCGGTCTGCTTCCTCACATCGAGCTGCACGCGTCCACCGGCATGCGTCCCGTAGCTGTCCGCGGACCGGGCGCGCGATGATCCCACCGACGTCTCTGCTCTCACGCGACCGCTGACGCGCACGCAGGTGTCGGAGGCCTGCAGCATGGCGAAGCCCGGCCGGCAGGCCGTCGCCGCCAGCGGCAGGCTGGTCGGCGCAAGGCTGAAGAAAAGAACGGCGAGGGCGCATCGCGTCATGACGGCTCGAATGTAGCGGCCCGGGCACTGCCGTGGCAAGGCGCCCTGTCGGGATCAGACGTCGCCCGATCCGGTCTTCCGCCGGCCATAGGATGCGGCAACGTCCGCCCGGTCCACCTCCACATGGAACTGCTCGGTCTTCGGGCTGTAATCCCGGATGGCCCCGATCCCGTAGCGGTATGAGAGCTCGCCTCCGAGCCAGCCGCTGAACAGGAGAAGGGCGGTCTGAATGCCGGACAGCCAGATGCCCCAACCCTGTGCGCCGGCCGCCGGATCGTCGAGGCGGACGCCCACATTGATGAGGGCCAGGGCGACCACCACGAGATTGGCCACCATGTGGGCCCAGGAGACCCAGACGTTGCGCACCCGGTCGATGGTCACGAAGTCGATCAGACCCGGCACGGCGGCGACGAGGGCGGTCACGACCCCGGCGATCAGGAGCCAGTAGGAGACCTGCGCCCAGAACGCATCCCGAGTGGCCATGAAGGCGATGTCGGTTCCGAACGCCCCGATCAGGAAGGCCACGGGAAAGACGATCAGCATGTGGTGAATGGGGTGGCCAGCAATGGCGGCCGTGCTCTGAACGCCATGACGGTGATACATGCCCATGAAAGTCTCCCTGCCGGATATCGCGTCAGGACAAATGCTCCGGCCAACCCTTCGTTCCAGGCGCCTCCTGTCGGGGCCGCCTGGCCCGCCGCAGGGCGGGTCGTCGCAGGGCGGGGTTCTGGACATCGGAGGGCGGATGGGAGATAGCGTCCTATGCATCCTGCGGGATGGGTCGTTGGGGTTCCTCTGCGGCTATCTGGTCGAACCCTACGGCAGCCTCTCCGATGGTCCTTGATCCTGCCACGCTTACCGTTGCCTTCGTGCTGCTTTCGGCGGTGCTCGGAACGTTGTTGCTTTTTTCCTGGGTGCTGAACCGCAGGGTCAGGGCGCTCGCCTGGTGGGGCAGTGCCTTCTGGCTCATCGCCGTGGGGATCGGATCGGCCAATCTGGCTCATGGACAGCCGGCTTACGCGATCCTGCTCGTGGCGAACGCCCTGGCCCTGCTGTGCTACGGGGTTCTCTACACGGGATGCCGGGTCTTCAACGGTCGCCCCATGTCCGCGACGGCGCTGATTGCCGGGGTGGCGATCTGGACGGCGGCTTTTCCGTTCATCTACAGCTCGCATGGCTTCCGGCTGATCGTCGCATCCCTGATCACGTTCGCCTATTCGACGTTCTCGGCCTGGGAGCTCGGTCGCCATGCTGCGCGACCGCTGGCCTCCTCACGGGTCTCAGTCGTGCTTCTGCTGGCGCTGGCCGTCTTCAACCTGTCCCGTGGAATGCTCGGAATCGGCCTGACCTCCGTGTCGTGGATCGACACCTTCGCGAGCCGGTGGTCTCCCTCCATGGCGCTCCTTCTGGTCATGTTTGGGCCGACCCTGGCGTTCATGTTTCTGTCCATGGGCAAGGAGAGCGTCGAATCCGAGTACAGGCAGGCCGCCCTCGTCGATCCGTTGACCGGAGTTCCGAACCGGCGCGCCTTCATGGAGAATGCTGCCCGGCTCCTCGGGCGGCTCGGTCCCAAGCCGGCGACCTGCCTTCTGTTCGACCTCGACAACTTCAAGGCCATTAACGACCGCTTCGGCCACGATGCAGGCGACCGGATCCTGACGATCTTCGGGGAAGTCCTGGCGGCTCACCTTCCAGGGCAGACCTATGGCCGGCTGGGCGGCGAGGAATTCGGCGCGATCCTGGCGCAGGACTCCCGGGAGGCGGCTCGCCTGGCGGATCGGATCCGACATGCCTTCTCGTCGGCCGGAGCCGCTTCTCTCGGCGGCTTGGCCGCCGCAACCGTCAGCGTCGGCTGCATCACGGATACGGGAGCCGACGCCGCCGCGTTGCTGCGCCGGGCCGATGCCGCGCTGTACCAGGCCAAGCGCGGCGGCCGCAACATCGTCATCGCGGCCTGACGGGGCGCTCCGATCTCACACCACGAAGAAGTCGTGGTAGGTCAGGGCGAGGCCCTTCTTGAGCTGGGCGAACTCCACCGGCTTGCGGGAGCCCGAGCCGTCGGAATCGTAGGAGAGAACACCGGTCTTCTTGTTGTAGAGAATGTAGTCGTTCTGATCCTTGGCCCTGGTGCCGATATGGAAGACATCGGCGTCGAGCTTGGTGGGATTCGCCGACGAGCCTAGTCCTAGCTTGCGGAAGACGGCGTTGTCGAGCCAGATGGAATCGTCCTTCGCCGAGTAGTCGAGGATCGTGTCGAAGTTGACCTTGCGATCCGTCGAAGAGTTTCCAAGTCTGCTGTCGAAGATGAAGACATCGCGGCCCGCATTGCCGCTCAGGATGTCGTTTCCGGCGCCGCCACTGATGCTGTCGTGCCCGTTGCCGCCGAAGACGTAATCCCTGCCCGAATTGCCATAGAGCTTGTCATTTCCTCCGTCCCCGGACACGTGGTCGTTGCCGCCCATTCCCCGGATGGTGTCATTGCCCGAGCGTCCGCTGAGGTCCTCATCCTGCCCGGTGCCCTTGAACGAATTGGATCTCGCGGACCCGATCCATGTCTGCTTCGATGTGAAGACGGCACCTGAATCCGTGCCCGAGATCGCGTTGCCGATGAGCCGGATGAATGTGTCGCCCCCTGCGGTATTCGAGGACTCCTCGCGGATCCCGTAGCGTGCATCGGTCGCGCCGTCGGAATAGATCGTGTTGTTCAGGATCTGTGTGTTCGTCGAGTAGTAGGTCAGCCCGGTCGTGGAATCGAGGCGCATGCGGATGCTGACCTCGTCGAGTTGGTTGTCTCCGACTTGAGCATTGTTGAAGATGAAGCTGTTCCGGACCACGGTCCCTGTGGAGCCTTCGATCCGCACCCCGTTGCCCTGATTGCCGAAGATCGTGGCGCCGTCGACGGTGACGTTGGCCGCCATGTTGAGCAGGACGCCTTCCTTGAGGTTGCCGTAGTACTGGCCGCCTACGATCCTGACGTTGCTGGGCCAACCGATGTTTTCGGAGCCTCGCTGCACGACCACGCCGGCCGATCCGTTGCCGTAGGCGATGTTGTTCTCCAGGAGCAGCCCGGTCGTCGTGGTGGTGATGTTGAACCCGTGCCGGTCGTTGCCGTAGGCGATGTTGTTCCTGTAGATGCCGTTGACGATGTAATCGGCCACGAACCCGTCGAGTCCGTTGCCGTGCGACACGCTGCTCTCGATGGTCAGGCGCAGGGTCTGCTCGTGCGGGTCGAAGCCATAGCCGGAGCAGTTCATCACCTCGACGCGCGCGACGTGGATATCGCTATCCTGCAGCGGACTTCCGGGCTTCACACCCGTATAGAAGCCGTCGATCTTGCCGGTCGTGGCGCCGCGATTGCCGTCGATGGTGAGATCGAAGACGCCCACATTGCTCGTCACGTTGTCGAAGGGGGTGCGAACCACGCCGGTGATGCTGCCGGCCCATCCATCGGCCACCTTGAGAATCGTCCGCCCCATTCCGGCGCCCTGCAGGGCCGTGCCCTCGAGCATTTCGACCGCACCGTCGCTCTTGTCGCCGTTGCCTTTGACGAGCAGGGTGCCGGCAGGCAGTACGACCGTGACGCGACCCCCGGCTGGATCATCGCGGTACGCTTCATACGCTGCTCTGACGGCTGCGTTGAGGGCGGCCGTGTCCTCCAACGCGTCATTGGCTTTCGCGCCGAAACTCGACGCGTCGATAAACAGGGCCATGCAAACAGTCCTTTTCCGACGAGGGAGGCCAGCCTGCATAACCAGCTTTTGCCGGGTTTCGGCGGGCTATTCTTGAGGATTGACCGGCATCGGGGGTAGTCATCCTGAAGCTGCCGGTGATTGTCTCATTGGATAGGAAACTACTCTAAGGTTGATGGCCGGGACCATTCGGAGAGCCCGTCTGCGATTCGGGTCCGCTGGCCCCCGCCCTCAAGCCCGAAAGCGTTGCTTGCGGCCATAATTCCGGTCTCCGAGGAGGTTTTTTAAGCACAGACGGCATCAGCGGCAGTTCGTTCCTGCCTCGGGATCCAACGTCCGATTCGGCGCCTCTGATGAAAGAAAGTCGCACTCGATGCGTGGAGCATTCATCGCCCTGCCAGGGTGATCGCGCTCGAAATCGACGCGAAGCGGCTTCGATCCATCAACCTGATCGTTGGATTTCCCGGTAAAACCAATCCTCATCCGGGTCTTTCCTAACCTGCGTTAAAGCGCCCAAGCTCGGGTTGTGTCATCTAGGATGGGACGGAAGCCGGAAGGTCCGATGGCCCGCTATCATTTCCATGTTCAGCTTGCGGACCGTCTCATACCGGACAGGGAAGGCGTCGATCTGCCGAACTTGAGATCGGCCTTCGAACCCGGCAACGCGGCGGCTTGTGCCTCCTGGGATGCTCTGCTGGACGTCATCGGATGCATGCCCAACAGGATCACCGTCATCACCGACGAGGCGGGCCGGATCGTGTTCGTTCTCGCGGTATAGGTGCTCTCTCATGCTGTAAAACTGCTGATCGGATCGGGATCCGCCCTTGTGCCGAGATCACTGCGACGGAGGGAAGCGAGATGCCTCGTTACTATTTCCATCTCCGTTCCAAGGAGACATTCGTCTGGGATCGGGAAGGCGTCGAATTGCCCGATCCCTCCATGGCGTGCGGGGCGGCCGACAGGGCGGTGGCGGAGCTCCGGGGCGGCCTGCTGACTGACAGCAGGCATGGCTGCTATTGGATTGTCGCCGTGACGGACGAGGGCGACGAGGTCATTCATGTCGCGTCCGTGTGAAAGCGCCCCGAACGGTAGGAATAGGTCTCAATTCCCCGATTGTGCGGTCTCGACGGCATGCCGGTCCATGACGCCCGAAACGCGGCCTGATTTCGTCGGCCAGACTTGCGGGCTGATCATGGCCTGAACGTATCGAAAGGGTGCCAATATCCAGGGGGTATTTCCTTGTCGTATCGTCCGGCAAAGTACTAAAGTTCTAGTGATCTGCCACTTCTGGGATTTAACTCGTGCATTACTCTGCGTTAAACTCTCCTCAAGCAGGTTGTGCAATGGTTCCTAAGGGTGGCGTAGAATGTCTGGGGGCGGGCGTGACAGACGAAGAGATTGAAGCCGTTGCGGAGGAACTGGCGAAGGCCGGTGGAACCTCGTGGTATCCCGGGCGCACGCGCGGCGCTCTCCTAAGGTCCGTGGGCGAGCGCTATCGCGACAGGGCGAGATTGGCGATTGCGGCCCTCGACCGTGTGAGGGCGGCGAATGGGGGCCAGAACGGTCTCCAGGGTCCAGAGCCGCCATCGGAGCCTGAATCCCCGTCTCCGAACAACTCAGACCATATCCAGGTCGGAGCGATCGTCGTGTATCGTCCTCCCGGAGACCAGCGGGCGATTGCTTGCAAAATCGAGCGCCTCGAAGATGGGCGGGCCTACCTCGTACCGGCTCCGCGGCCCGATATCGGCTGGGTCGAGCTGAACAGTTTCGACCCTGTGGGCGAGGCTTCGACCAAAGACGAATGATAGCTGGTCGGGGATGGAGTCTTCACTTCGATGGCAAAAGCCGCTAGCAGATTCCATCCTGTTCAAAGGGGTGACGGTCCCGAAATGCGCTGCTTCTTTCACCTTGTGAACGATCACGAAGAGATCGTCGACAATACAGGGATCGAAGTTCATGACCTGGAGAGCGCCAAGGATCAGGCGCTCCTTGCCGTCACCGAACTGCGCTGCGAGATCGGACAGGACGTCGAGGACTGGTCCGGATGGCGCCTCGACATCGTGTGTTCCCAAGGCACGCTTCTGCATTCCTTGACGCTGAACAGCACCGTGCATTGAATCCAGCAATCGTCTGGAACTCCCATCAACTTTTGATCCGAAGCAAAACCATCATCATTACTTGATGCGCGGTATACGATATAATGTTTTTGAAAGATTCAGACTCATGTTGTATCGTGTGTAATTTTGAATAGAAGTATTCGCAGCGATAAATATTCAGAACCGTGGAACTAACTTCCTCAGACCTGAGTCTATTCATGCGATAGCCCCGTATGGGGTAGCTCCTAGGGAGTACAGAGATGCATTCGCGTGGACGGTTGTTGGGGTTCGGCCGCGAGACTTCGGTGTGCGGCGCGGCGGTTCTTCTGATCTCTTCTTTGATGTGGCAGCCGGCCGCGGCCTGGGATCGAGGCGGGAGCGGCGGTCGCTCGGACGGTCTCGGCGGCGGGCTCGGCGTGAGCGTCGGCGGCGACAGCGGAATTTCTGCGGGCCTGGGAGCAGATATCGGGGGGAGGGGCGGGATTGCGGCTGGTCTTGGTGCAAGCATCGGGGGCTCCGGCGGAACGAGTGCCGGCCTTGGGGCGAATGTGGGCGGTTCTAGCGGCGTCACGGCCGGCGGCGGCGCCAATATAGGCGGACCGAGCGGGGTCTCTGCCGGAGCCAGCGCCAATGTCGGTGGCACGGGTGGAGCCAGTGCCGGGCTCGGAGCCAATGTGGGCGGCTCGTCCGGTGTGAGTGCGGGCGGTCGCGCCAGCATCGGCGGATCCAACGGGGTCACGGCCGCCGCCGGCGCGAGCATCGGGGGCTCGAGTGGTGTCAACGCGGGTCTGGGGGCGAATGTCGGTGGATCGGGTGGCGTGACGGCAGGCCTTGGCGCGAGCGTTGGCGGCTCGCGCGGCGTGAGTGCCGGTGTGGGCGCCGGCGTCGGAGGCTCTGATGGCATCAATGCCGGGGTCGGAATCGGTGTCGGCGGCGGCGCTGGCGCAGGGAGCGGCGCGGGCGGGACCGGCGGGACTATCGGGACGGGAGCGATCGGCAGCGGCGGGACTGGCGGTCTCGCCAATCCAGGCTCCCTGGGCACCGGCAGCGTGCGCAATCCATCCGCGACGGGAAGCGTCAATCCGGTACGGCCCGGTCGTACCGGCCAGACGGAACGCCTCCGGGCCGAGATCCGCCAGATGAGCAACGACGACCGCATGAAGCTGCGCCGCAGCTGCGCCATGGTGACAGCCTCGCCGGACGCTTACGATTCCGACATGCAGGCGCTCTGCCGCCTGATGAGCCGGATGTCGGCTCTCTGAGACGCTCCTGACTACACGCGAAGGGCGCGCTCCACAGGAGCCGCGCCTTTTGCTGTTCGGCTGTCGGAGCGACCCTCAGCGCCAGGCGGTCACGCTAAGAGCGCTCATGCGGTTCTCGACCAGCGATGAGCCGAAACGGGCCGTGAGCGCATCGGCCACCCTGTCGGTGATCTCTTCCAAGCGCTCCGAGGCTCTGGCCTCGATCTCCGCCCGCAGGGGCGTTCCCTGGCAGAGGCCGATCGCCGGATCTCGGGACGTGGAGGCGCGGATGACCTTCTCGACCACCTCGATCTCCACGTTCTCGAACCCGGCCTGCTGCACCTCGCCCCGGATCCGGTCCGGATCGGAATAGGCGAAGGGCACGCGCTCGTAGAATCGGGGCGGGTCGTCGGGGAAGAGGCTTCCCACAGTGTCCGAGACGATGCGGCTGACCTCGTTGCGATCAAGCGTGTCCCACACGCTGAACAGGAATCGTCCGCCTGGCTTGAGCACGCGCAGGGCCTCGCGATAGCCGGCCAGCTTGTCGGGGAAGAACATGACGCCGAACTGACACGCCACCGCGTCGAACGACGTATCCTCGAACGGAAGCCTCTGCGCATCGGCCTGCCGCCATGTCACGTTCGCCGCCTGCAGCCGCTCGGCGGCAAGGTCGAGCATCGCCTGGTTGAGATCGGTCGCGACGATCTCGACCTGCGGCGGCAGCGCCTTCGCGAGCGCCCGTGTGACGATGCCCGTTCCCGCGGCGGTTTCCAGGACCCGGCCCTCCGAGATATCCTTGAGACGCGCCGCCATGTCCTCGGCATAGGGCTCGAACAGCAGGGGCCCCATGTAGCGCTCGTAGATTGCCGGGATCGAGCCCGCAAAGGCCGTATCGGTGGCGCCCATCGTTTCCTCCACCGCGAAAGCCCGGGATGATCGCGCCGGGGCGCCGGGCGTGCAAGTGTCTCAAAAGGCTAAGGGGCAGTCGATCCGCCCGGCGTGACCGGGATGAGCGCCCGATACGCCGGAAAAGCCATGGAATCGGCCGCCGTTGCATGGTCTGTTGCATGGTCTCTTGGGCCGGCCCGGACCTTGCGCCGCGCACGAGGCCTGCAGGATCAGGAGCAAGCATGACGGCCATTCTCGAGTTGCCGGCCTGGCTGGGCGCGATCCTTGCGATGCTGCTCGCCATCGCGGCCTCCGCCGTGCCCTTCGTCGTGCTGCGGCGGATGCTGAGCGACGATCTTCCGACGAAAACCCGCGACGTGGCCGAAACGGTCGCGGTTCGCATCGGCACGATCCACAGCCTCATCCTGGCGCTGGTCTTCGCGGAGGCGCAGTCCACGCACACGAACCTGCAGCAGGAGGTGTCCAAGGAGGTGACGACGATCGAGCATGTCGTGCTCGAGCTGAACCAATGGAACGGGCCGGAAAAGGGTATCCTTCGCGACCAGCTTGCCGCCTACGTCTCGGCAGTGCTGCAGAACGAATGGCAGGCGGCCGCCCATCCCAGGGGCAGCCGGGAGGCGAGGCAGGCCTACAACGCGCTCGATATCGGCATTCTCAACCTGAAGGCCGAGACGCCGCAGCAGCAATCCCTGCGCGCCCGGATGATCATGAACATGGACGACCTGCAGGATCACCGGAAGGCGCGCCTCTCGCTCGCCCATCGCGGGCTTCCCAGCCTGTTCTGGTGGATGGCCCTGACCGGATTCGCCATCATCGTCGGATTCTTCCTCATCTTCCCGGCCAACCTCGCGCACATCGCGATCCTGTCCGTCTACGGAGCCTATACGGGCCTGGCGCTCTATTTCATCCTGGCCCTCAGCCACCCTTACGCCGGTCCCGCCGCCATCGACACGGCGCCCTACCAGATGGTGCTGGAGGATGAGCTGACGCCCGGCTAATCTGCGTTTCACGTCGGGAACGGTGCTCTCGCTCTCGTTTCGCCCAGACAGGAAAGGCAACGGCCATGTGGAAAGATCGACGCGTTCTCGACCTCTTCGGGATCGAACGTCCCATCATCCAGGCCCCCATGGCAGGTGCCAACCTGTCCGATATGGTCATCGCGGTCTCAGAGGCTGGAGGCCTGGGTTCGCTGCCCTGCGCGCTGCTGAGCCACGACAAGGCCAGGGAGGAATTGTCCCGAATCCGGCAGGCAACGTCGAAGCCCGTCAACGTCAACTTCTTCTGTCACCGGGCTCCCATCGTCGATGCCGGGCGGGAAGCGGCCTGGAAGCAGCGTTTGAGAGGCTATTATCTGGAACTCGGGCTCGACCCGGACCGACCGACCCCGCCGTCGACACGCGCCCCCTTCGACGAGACGTTTCTCGGCCTGGTGGAAGAGTTCAGGCCGGAGGTGGTGAGCTTCCATTTCGGGCTGCCGCAACCGGACCTGTTGAACCGGGTGAAGGGCGCCGGCGCCAAAGTCATGTCCTCGGCGACGACCGTCGAGGAGGCGCGCTGGCTCGAACGCGAGGGCTGCGACGCCATCATCGCGCAGGGCTTCGAAGCGGGTGGCCATCGCGGCCTCTTCCTGACAGATGAGATCACGACCCAAGTCGGCACCCTGGCTCTGGTCCCGCAGGTGGTCGATACCGTCAAAGTACCGGTCATCGCTGCAGGCGGCATCGCCGACGCGCGCGGCATCGTGGCGGCGTTCGCCCTCGGCGCGTCGGCCGTGCAGATCGGCACCGCCTATTTGTTCACCCCGGAAGCCACCATATCGCCGGTACACAGGGAGGCCCTGAAGAGCGCCGGGGCCGAGAAGACCGCGTTGACGAATGTGTTCACCGGACGCCCGGCGAGGGGAATCCTCAACCGGATCATGCGGGAGATCGGCCCGATAGCATCGGACGCGCCCGCGTTCCCGCTTGCAGGCGGCGCACTCGCCCCCTTGCGTCAGAAGTCCGAGCCGCTCGGCTCGGGCGATTTCATGTCGCTCTGGTCAGGGCAGGCGGCCCCGCTTGCCAGAGAAATGTCTGCCGGCGAGCTGACGAAGACGCTTGCGGAAGAGGTTCTGGCACGGCTCTCGTCCCGGTGAGAACCGGCAGGCTTACTCCGCCGCCTGCCGCGTCACCTTCTTGTCTTTCTTCGCCGGAGCCTTTTTGGCGGCATCCTTCGCAGGCGCTTCCTTCTTCAAGGGCCTGCGCTCCAGCACTTCCTTGAGGAAGCGACCGGTGTGGCTCGCCTCTGCTGCGGCAATGTCCTCCGGCGTGCCCTGGGCGACGATCTGGCCGCCGCCGTTGCCGCCTTCGGGTCCCATGTCGATCACCCAGTCGGCGGTTTTGATGACCTCGAGATTGTGCTCGATGACCACGACCGTGTTGCCCTGGTCGACGAGCTCGTGCAGCACCTCGAGCAGCTTCGCCACATCGTGGAAGTGCAGACCGGTCGTCGGCTCGTCGAGGATGTAGAGCGTGCGTCCGGTGGCGCGCTTGGAGAGCTCCTTCGACAGCTTGACGCGCTGCGCTTCGCCGCCGGAGAGGGTCGTCGCCTGCTGGCCCACATGCACGTAGTCGAGGCCGACGCGGGCCAGCGTCTGCATCTTCTCGCGGATCGACGGAACCGCCTTGAACAGCTCGCGCGCTTCCTCGACGGTCATGTCGAGCACGTCGGCGATGGACTTCTCGCGGTACTTCACCTCCAGGGTCTCGCGATCGTAGCGCTTGCCCTTGCATACGTCGCAGGTGACGTAGACGTCGGGCAGGAAGTGCATCTCGATCTTGATCACGCCGTCGCCTGAGCAGGCCTCGCAGCGGCCGCCCTTGACGTTGAAGGAGAAGCGGCCCGCCTGGTAGCCGCGCGCCTTCGCCTCGGGCAGGCCCGCGAACCATTCGCGGATCGGCGTGAACGCCCCGACGTAAGTGGCCGGGTTCGAGCGTGGCGTACGGCCGATGGGCGACTGGTCGATGTCGATGACCTTGTCGAGATGCTCCAGGCCCTCGATGCGGTCGAACGGCGCGGGATGCTCCAGGGCGCCGTTGAGCTTGCGCGCCACGGCCTTGTAGAGTGTATCGATGACCAGGGTGGACTTGCCGCCGCCGGACACCCCGGTGATGCACGTGAAGGTGCCGAGCGGGATCTCCGCCGTCACGTCCTTCAGGTTGTTGCCCTTCGCGCCGACGAGCTTGATCTTGCGCTTCGGATCGGGCTTGCGGCGCTTGCCCGGCACCTTCACGGACATCTCGCCCGTGAGATACTTGCCGGTCAGCGACTTCCGATTCGACATGATCTCGTCGGGCGTGCCCTCGGCGACGATCTCGCCACCATGGATGCCGGCGCCGGGGCCTATATCGAACACGTAGTCGGCGTGCAGGATGGCATCCTCGTCATGCTCCACCACGATTACCGTGTTGCCGAGATCGCGCAGGCGCTTGAGGGTGACGAGCAGGCGCTCGTTGTCGCGCTGGTGCAGGCCGATGGAGGGCTCGTCGAGCACGTAGAGAACGCCCGTGAGGCCGGAGCCGATCTGGGACGCCAGACGGATGCGCTGGCTCTCGCCGCCCGACAAGGTGCCCGAGGAGCGGGCGAGCGTCAGGTATTCCAGGCCCACATCGACCAGGAAGGTGAGGCGCTCGCGGATCTCCTTGAGAATGCGGCCGGCAATCTCGTTCTGCTTCTTGGTGAGCTTCTTCGACAGGTCGCTGAACCAGAGATGGGCGTCCTTCACGGAGAGCGCCGTGGCGTCGCCGATATCGGAGCCCGCGATCTTCACCGCGAGCGCTTCCGGCTTCAGGCGCTTGCCGCCGCAGGCCTCGCAGGGCGTCTCGCCCATGAAGCGGCCGATTTCCTCGCGGGCCCAGTCGCTCTCGGTTTCCTTGTAGCGGCGCTCGAGATTGGGGATCACGCCCTCGAAGGGCTTTCTCACCTCGTAGGCACGAAGCCCGTCGTCATAGGCCATGCGGATGGTCTCGCCGTCCGACCCGTAGAGGATGACGTCGCGCACCTTCTCCGGAAGCTCCGTCCAGGGCTTCGTCATCGACGCCTTGAAGTGCTTGGTGATTGCCTCGAGGGTCTGGCCGTAATAGGGCGAGGTCGACTTCGCCCAGGGCAGGATGGCTCCGCGCTTGAGCGAAAGCGTCTCGTCCACGACCAGCGCCTCGTCGATGCGCATCTCGTGGCCGATGCCGCTGCAGGTCGGGCAGGCGCCGAAGGGATTGTTGAACGAGAACAGGCGCGGCTCGATCTCGGGGATCGTGAAACCGGAGACCGGGCAGGCGAACTTGGACGAGAAGACGATGCGCTTCGGCTGCCCCTTCTCGTCCTTGTCGTCGGCATATTCGATGACCGCGATCCCGTCGGTGAGCTCGAGGGCCGTCTCGAAGGATTCCGACAGGCGCGCGGCGATGTCGGCCCGCACCACGATCCGGTCCACCACCACGTCGATGTCGTGCTTGAACTTCTTGTCGAGGGCAGGGGCCTCGTCGATGGCGTAGTACTCGCCGTCGATCTTCAGGCGCTGGAAGCCCTTCTTCTGGAACTCGGCGATCTCCTTGCGGTACTCGCCCTTGCGGCCGCGCACCACCGGGGCCAGAAGGTAAAGCCTCGTCTTCTCCGGCAGGTCCAGCACCCGGTCGACCATCTGGGAGACGGTCTGGCTCTCGATGGGCAGGCCGGTGGCGGGCGAATAGGGGATGCCGACGCGTGCCCAGAGCAGGCGCATGTAGTCGTAGATCTCAGTGACGGTCCCGACCGTCGAGCGCGGGTTCTTCGAGGTGGTCTTCTGCTCGATGGAGATGGCGGGCGAGAGACCGTCGATCTGGTCCACGTCCGGCTTCTGCATCATCTCCAGGAACTGGCGGGCATAGGCCGACAGGGACTCGACGTAGCGGCGCTGCCCCTCGGCATAGATCGTGTCGAAGGCGAGCGACGACTTGCCGGAGCCCGATAGCCCGGTGAAGACCACGAACCTGTCCCGCGGGACCATGAGGTCGACGTTCTTGAGATTGTGCTCCCGCGCGCCCCGGACGGAGATGACGCGCGCATCCGGGTCTCCCGCCTTCGCGCGGTTGAACAGATCGTCGAGTTTAGCCATTGCCCGCTAGCCTTTTGAGGAAATCCGGCCTCGTCAGGCCGGTCCCCGCATATGTGATGCCTCACCCGCCGGTGCAATGCGGCGGATGATTCCAGGTGTTTGATCCTAGAACAAAGAGGGTACGAGGGGCAAGCGCAACTCTTCAGGTCGAGGGAAGCCCAGCGATCCACGCCGGTCGACGTGCGATTTGTCATTGTGTTGCAGAAGTGCGAGGCCCGGCCTCTTGTCGAACGGCCGAGCTCATCTAGCTTAATCGAAACGAAATAACAACACAGTGGCGGTCGGGGGCTCAAGCAAAGGGCACTACAATGACCACATCTATCGCGTGGGGGCCTGTTTTCCCCGTCAATTCCACTATAATAGGCGACCAACTTTCACAAAAGATCTACGCCTTGAAGGATGGCTCCTTCGTGGCGGTCTGGACCGATCTCAGCAATACTGGGGCGGACACGCACGGTGGCGCTATCAAGGGGCAGCTTTTCAGTGCCGACGGCAGCAGGAAGGGTGCAGAGTTCCTCATCAACACCACCACAGCTGGGTTGCAGATCTTTCCCGATGTGATCGTCCTGAACGATGGCCGGTTCGTCGTGGCATGGCAGAGCGCCGATTATGTGCGGGCCCGTGGCTACAATGCGAATGGATCGCCCATCGGCGATGAGTTCAAGGCGAGTTCGACCAGGTTCGACGACCACTTTGCGTTGACGGCTCTCACGAATGGCGGTTTCGCTGTTTCCTATTGCAATGACGATGTACAGGTCCGCGTTCAGAGCTTCGATGCCAACCTGCAGAAGAGCGGGACTGCAGCAGTGCTTGCGGAAAGTTACGGCTTTACGGAAGTCGTCGGACTGCAAGGACAGTATATCGCCTTTTACGAGAAAGGGACGTCAATCCAGGGCCAGCTTCGCAACAACGACGGAAGCATGCCAAACGGCTCGGTTGCGATCAACATCTCGACAACGGGTGATCTCAATTCCAAGCCCGTTGCGACCAAGCTCGCGGATGGTCGGATCATCGTGATCTGGACGAGCCTGACGGACAGGACTGCCGGCCCCGATCTTCACCAGATCAAGGGGCAGATCCTGAACGCCAACGGCACCAAAAGCGGGGGCGAATTGCTGCTGAGCGTGCCGGGGGCCGTCGACACAAAGGCCGCGACGGTCTCGGCCCTCGCCGACGGCGGATTTGCCGTAGGCTACCTGGATCAGATTGCGGGCAGGAATTCGGCCGATATTCACATTTCGGCCTTTAGTGCCAACGGCGCTCGCGTGGGCACCGATACCATTCTTGATCGGGCCTACGAAGGGGACGGCACTTACGCCTTGGACATGACGATATTGGCGGACGGACGTCTGGCAGTGACCTGGACCAATACGGTCAGTGAATGGGATGATTTCGGCTCGAGTATTCATGGCCAGATTGTCGACCTGCGCCAGTCCGGAGTGACGGTCACAGGCACTGCTACGGACGACCACTATTATGGCTCGCGCTTCAATGACTCCATGAAAGGAGAGGCCGGCGACGACCGGCTGTTCGGCCACGAGGGTGACGACGTCATCGCGGGTGATGCGGGCAATGACGTGCTCCGCGGCCAGGGGGGGCGCGACACTCTGATCGGCGGTGACGGCTCCGACGCATTCGTGTTCGACACCGCGCCGGTGGTGGGCAAGGCCAAGCACATCGACCGGATCGTCGATTTCAATGGCCGGGCCGATAGGATCCATCTGGACGATGCCGTCTTCAAAGACCTGAGCAAGAAGGTGGGATCTTTCGACGCGCCAGTGAAGATCGACAAGAAGGCGTTCTGGAAGGGCAACGCGGCGCACGACAAGGATGACCGGATCATCCTGAAGTCCTCGGGCGAGGTGCTCTATGATGCGGACGGGACGGGCAAGGGCAAGGCGGTCGTTATCGCCAAGCTTGACCGGCGATCCCTGAAATTCGTGGATGCCGGCGACTTCTTCGAGGTCTGACCCTCGTTCCGGGACCGGCGGGGCGGCTGCAGGCGGGTTCTGCAGCTTTCGCCTTTGAGATCCTGGCTGTTGGCCGCTGAAAGGAGACGGGTGTCCTATCGGCCCCGGTCCCTTCACCGGGGTGGCATCGAATCTGGGGACAGGCTGTGCAGAAGCTCCGGGCCGGCTTGCCGCCAGGCTCCCTTGGCCCCAGAACAGCCTCATGTGAATGAGGAGAGGCCATCATGGCTGGAAGCGTGAACAAGGTGATTTTGGTAGGGAATCTGGGGCGGGACCC